>JAVXGR010000011.1:0-34200 GCA_036657335.1 Clostridium sp.
GTTGTATGGGAATTTAAGCCCTTGGAGTGTCATATCAAACGAAAGTAGCTTTTAGCAAAATCGGACACATTGAACAGGGAATTAAACAAGATTTATAGATTTTTATAGATTTTTGGCAACGGGATAATATGTATAAACTAATAGCATTGGATATTGATGGTACATTAGTAACAAAAAAAGCTAAAATTACTGAGAAAAATCTTTTATCTATAGCAGAAGCTAAAAAAAAAGGTGTGAAAATAGTTTTAGCTTCAGGTAGACCATTAAATGGATTAAATAGATTTTTAAAAGAACTTGATTTAATAAATAAGGGTGATTATGCTGTAGGTTTTAATGGTGCAATAGTACAAGATACTTATACAGAGGAAATAATAACTATGACTACATTAAACATAGATTGCTATAAAGAGTTATATGATATTAGCTTGAAAATGGGTGTTAATATACATGCGCTTACTAAAGTAAAGGTTATAACACCGAAGATAAATAAGTATTCGCAATTAGAAGCAGATTTAAATGGTATAGAGATAGAAGAAATTAGCTTAGAAAATATAGGAAAAGAAGAGACTATAGTTAAGGTAATGATGATAGATGATCCAATACTTTTAGACAATGTAGTAGCTAATTTATCAGAAGACATAAAAGAACGATATACAATCTTTAAAAGTGCTCCATATTTTTTAGAATTTTTACATAAGGACGTTAACAAGTGGTCTGGAGTTTTTGGACTAGCACATAAGTTGGGTATAAAAACCGAAGAGATAATATGTGTTGGAGATGAAGAAAATGATATACATATGATAGAGAATGCTGGATTGGGTGTAGCCATGGGTAATGCAGTGACTAAAATTAAAGAAGTAGCAGATTATATTACACTGAGTAATGAAGAAAGTGGAGTAGCACATGTTATTAATAAGTTTATTTTAAATAAAGAGGATGAAGAGTATACAGCGTAATAAATAGGGTAGTAGGTAGAAATAAAGTAGTGCCTGCTACTTTATTTATTATATAGTATAAAAGAAGTATATTTATTTTATAAACAATAGATATTGAAAAAAAAGAAGATACAAGGTATAATTTGGTAAAAAGTATTTTCATAGGGGAGGATTTATGAATAAAAATACTAAGATTTTAATATTAGTTTTTTTACTATCTATATTATTAGCAGTATATACAATTCCTCAAGAAAAAACACAGGCTATAAAAGAGGATGATAAAATTGTAAGTAATGAAAATCAGGAGAAAACAAAGGAAAAGGAAAACCAAGAGCAAATTAAAATTACCTTATTAGGAGACTTAAGTTTTGAAAAGCATAAGCTAGAGAACCTTAACATAAAAAAATTAGATAAGTATTTTGAGCATATAAATAAATATACAAGTTCATCACAGATTACTTCACTTAATTTACAGGGGAGCGTAATTGATAACTTAGATGATTTAAGCAAGGTTAGTTCACATATAATTACTAAATCAATGATAGAGTCATTAAAGGCTGCTAATATTAAGTATATACAGAGTGCTAATGGAATAAATATTAAAGATTCAACTTCTGAGCTATTTAAAATGCAAGAAAATTTAAGCTTTAATAATATAAAGTATATTGGAAGCAAAAGTAGTTTAGATGAAGAACCATATTTAATTGAAGAAGTAAATGGCAAGAAGATAGGATTGGTAAACTTCACTAATTTAACAATGAGAGATAAGTTTTATTATATGGACAATGTAGAAATAAGTAAACAAGCAATAAGTTTAATGAACACTATAAATTATGAAAATCTTGAAGAAGAACTTAAAAAAGTTAAAGATATAATAGCTGAAATGAAAACAAAGTGTGATTTTATAATTTTCTATATGAACTTCTTAGATGATAACTCTACCTTAACTAAAGATAGGGAAAAGAGAATTATAGAGGAATTAAATAAATCAAGTGTTAATATAATAGTTGGATTAGGAAAAAATAAGATTAAGCCTATTGAGAATATAAAGAATGAGTTTAATAATAATGAAACATTAGTAATATACGGTTTGGGGAATATTAAATTAAGCGACAATCAGTGTGATATTGAAAGCAGTAGTATAATGGTTAACATTACACTTGATACTAAGGATAAGGTCATTAAAGTGGCAGATGTGAGTTATATCCCCTTATATGTATATAACTATGAGGAAACAGATGGAATTAAACCAAGGATACTTCCTCTAAATGACATAGCTATAGAGCAAAATAATTCTAGCTTTAAAAACAATGATTTTTCAAAGTTAGAAGAGTTAAAGAAAGCCATAATAAAAATTGTAGAAAATAAAGAAAATAAGATATATATTTATAAAAATAAAAAGTAGGCAACTTAAGTTGCCTACTCCAATCATTTACTCCATACAATTAGTTAAGACTATGTAGTAATGATTTAGCATTTATTTATGACTTATTTTAAGCCATTTTCATAAGCTGAAACCATTTTTTTCACCATCTCGCCACCAACTGATCCACATTCTTTACTTGTAAGGTGTCCATTATAGTCAGAGAAATTTACTCCTAATTCTCTAGCTGTTTCCATTTTGAAATTATTTAAACCTTGTTTTGCCTCTGGAATTAAATTTTTTGCCATAATAAAGTCCTCCTTAAGTAGCTATTAAATAGCTATGTGTTTATTGTAGTAAATATAGTAAATTTGTGACCAATATAAATTATAAGTTTTTTTCATAAGATTCTACCATTTTTTTAACCATTTGACCGCCAACGGAACCGTTATCTTTACTACTTAAGTTTCCATTATATCCTTGGTTTAAAGTTACACCAACTTCTTTTGCTGCTTCCATTTTAAATTGACTTAATTTTTCTTTAGCTTCTGGTACTAAATTCTTTGCCATATGTTTTTCACCTCCTTTGCTTTGTAATAGTATTATGGCTGTAAAGGATAAATATATTCCTAGGACCTTTTAGGAATGTGAGAAAACATATTCATTTATTACCAATATAATGATTTTAAGCATCTATAAAATGTATTTATAAATAATTACTACTATTAATATGTATATGCTAAAAAGAGTTTTAAATTAAATTAATAAAATTTATTTAAATATGATATAATTATTTTCTGAAAAGGTTAAATAAATAGTATATAGTAATTATATTAACTAAGTTATAAAAACTATAAGCTATTATGTATATAAGAATTAAATGGTGGTGTATAACTTTGAGTAAAAAAATAATAATGACAGGTGGAGGATCCGCAGGACATGTAACACCTAATCTAGCTTTAATACCAAGACTGACAGAGGAAGGTTATGAGATTCAATATATAGGCACAAAGGATGGTATAGAGAAAAAGATAATAGAAGAGGCTAAAATAAAATATCATGCTATAGATAGTGGGAAATTCAGAAGATATTTTGATATGAAGAATTTTTCAGACCCATTTAAAGTAGTCAAAGGGATATTTCAAGCAAAAAATATAATAAAAAAAGAAAATCCAAATATAGTTTTCTCTAAGGGAGGATTTGTATCGGTCCCTGTTGTAATTGGAGCATATTTAAGTAAAGTACCTGTAATTACCCATGAATCAGATATAACTCCAGGACTTGCAAATAAATTATCAACGCCTTATTGTACAAAGGTATGTGTTACTTTTCCTGAATCTGTAGAAAAAATAAAAAATAAAAAAGGTATATTAACAGGGACTCCTTTAAGAAGAGAACTTTTCAATGGAAATAAAGAAAAGGGTCTTATAACTTGTAGATTTAAAAATAATAATCCTATAATAATGTTAATGGGTGGCAGTCTTGGTTCTAAGATTTTAAATGAATCTTTAAGAGAAATACTAGGTGAGGTACTTAAGTCCTATAATGTAATTCATATATGTGGAAAGGGTCATTTAGATCATAACTTAAATAATAAATTAGGATATGTTCAGTTTGAGTACGTAAATAAAGAGTTGCCAAACTTAATGAAGGCGGCAGATATGTTTATATCAAGAGCTGGTGCAAATTCAATTTTTGAATTTTTAGCTCTAAAAAAGCCTAATATATTAATACCATTGTCAGCGAAGGCTAGTAGGGGAGATCAAATCCTAAATGCAAAATCCTTTGAAAACAGTGGATATAGTGTTGTTATAGAAGAGGAAAATCTAAACGCTCAATTACTTTTATCAAAAATAGATTATTTATATAGAAATAGAGAAAAATATATTAACAATATGGAAAACTCTAAGGTTCAAAATGGAGTAGAACAAATTATAACTTTAATAAAGAAGTATTCAAAATGATATATGAAAAAGCTACATAACAGTTATGTTATGTAGCTTTTTCAGTTAATAACTTATGAGTTATTTAAAATACATGTATCATTAGTTATTTGATATTTTCTGTAAATATGTATATTGGGAAACATTAAAAAAAGAGGAAAACACTTTCTATTTTAATTTATAGAAAAATCATAGATTAAAAGGAGTTAAGCTTATAGTAAAATGAATCATGAAAAAAACAGGAGATGTAGTGAATATAAAGTTTTGGAGCATCTAGAAGAGTAACAGGAGATTATAACGTGCTAATAATAAAAGAAAATTTATTTAAACGATTATTAGTGTTATAAATTGAGAGGGGGAAAAGTAGATAAGAAAATGTCAGTTACCTAAATAGGCTTTAAAATGATAAATACAATAATTTCTAAGATATATAAATATAAACATGAAATTTATGTAATTAAATATATAGAGTAAATCTTCACTATATTTAAAATTATTATTGAATATAGATATGAATACTACATAAAGACTTTACATATTTGTATTTTGAGTGTATATTATAAGTGGAAATTGTGGTTTATTATAATAGAATAATACAATTTAATATTTTATTATATACATCAATTCATACACTATGAATACTTAATATTATATTGCAATATTTAATATGATATTAAGTAATAAATATATTGAACTATTAATTGAAAGAAGGAAGGGTTAGCTATGTTAAGAACAATGAAAACAATGGATGGTAACACTGCAGCTGCGTATGTTTCATATGCATTTACAGATGTTGCAGCAATTTATCCTATTACACCATCAACAACTATGGGTGAAAAAGTAGATGAATGGGCATCATCAGGTAAAAAGAATATATTTGGTCAAACTGTAAAGGTAATGGAAATGCAGTCAGAGGCTGGAGCAGCTGGAGCAGTTCATGGATCATTACAAGCGGGTGCATTAACTACTACTTATACTGCATCTCAAGGTTTACTACTTATGATACCAAATATGTATAAAATGGCTGGTGAATTATTACCAGGTGTTTTCCACGTAAGTGCTAGAGCTTTAGCAACTAGCTCATTATCAATTTTTGGAGATCACCAAGACGTAATGGCAACTAGACAAACAGGTTTTGCTTTATTAGCATCAAATAGTGTTCAACAATCAATGGATATAGCACCAATAGCTCATTTATCAGCTATAAAATCAAGAGTTCCATTCATACACTTTTTTGATGGATTCAGAACTTCACATGAAATTCAAAAAATCGAAGTTTGGAGTAATGAGCAATTAACAGAATTAGCAACTCCAGTTATGGATGATATTAAAGCATTTAGAAAGAGAGCTTTAAATCCAGAGCACCCAGTTACTAGAGGTACTGCTCAAAATCCAGACATATACTTCCAAGGAAGAGAAGCTTCAAACAAATTCTATATGCAATTACCAGAATTAGTTGAAGAATATATGGGCAATGTAAATGAAATGATAGGAACAGATTATCACTTATTTAATTATTATGGAGCAGCTGATGCTGATAAAATGATAGTTTCTATGGGATCTGTTTGTGAAACAATAGAAGAGACAGTAGATTATTTAAATGCTAGAGGAGAAAAAGTTGGACTTTTATCAGTTCACTTATACAGACCATTCTCATTTGAACATTTCCATAGATTTATACCAAAAACAGTTAAGAAAATCGCTGTTTTAGATAGAACTAAGGAACAAGGAGCAACTGGAGAACCATTATACTTAGACGTAAGAGATGCGTTCTATGATGCAGCTGAGAAACCAGTTATAGTTGGTGGTAGATATGGATTAGGCTCAAAAGATACTACTCCAGCTCAAATTATATCTGTATACAATAACTTAAATACAGCAGAACCAAAGAACAACTTTACTATAGGTATAGTTGATGATGTTACGTTTACATCATTACCAGTTGTTGAAGAAGTTGACGTTGCAGCTAAAGGAACTACAGCTTGTAAGTTCTGGGGATTAGGATCTGACGGTACTGTTGGAGCTAATAAATCAGCAATCAAAATTATTGGTGACCATACAGACATGTATGCTCAAGGATACTTCTCATATGACTCTAAAAAATCTGGTGGTATCACAGTATCTCACTTAAGATTTGGTAAGGGAAAAATAAAATCAACATACTTAATAAATAAAGCTGATTATGTTGCTTGTCATAACCAATCATATGTTCATAAATATGATGTTTTAGCAGGAATAAAAGAAGGTGGAATATTCTTATTAAATTCTATTTGGGATCAAGCAGCTGTAGAAGCTAACTTACCAAATAAAATGAAAAAGTATATTGCAGAACATAATATTCAGTTCTATACATTAGATGCAGTTGGTATAGCTCAAGAACTTGGTTTAGGTGGAAGAATTAACATGATAATGCAATCTGCATTCTTCAAACTAGCTAACATCATTCCAATGGAAGATGCAGCTAAATACTTAAAAGAAGCAGTTGTTTCTTCTTATGGTAAAAAAGGTGAAGCAGTTGTAAAAATGAATCATGATGCTATAGATAAAGGTATCAATGCTGTTGTTAAAGTACAAATTCCAGAAAGTTGGAAAACTTTATGTGTTGAAGGTTGTAAAGAAAAAGCTGAAAGACCTAGATTTATTACTGAAATAGTTGATGTAATGAATAGACAAGAAGGGGATTCACTTCCAGTAAGCTCATTTATAGATGGTGTTGATGGAACATTCCCAGCAGGAACAGCAGCTTATGAAAAAAGAGGAATAGCTGTTAATGTACCTGAGTGGCAAGCAGACAAATGTATACAATGTAACCAATGTGCATATGTTTGTCCACACTCTACCATTAGACCAGTATTAATGACAGAAGAAGAAGCTAAAAATGCTCCAGCTAACATGAGACACAAAAAAGCATCTGGTGGTGCTAACTTTGCAGGTTATGAATTTGCAATAGTTGTTAGTACATTAGATTGTACTGGTTGTGGAAACTGTGCTGAGGTATGTCCAGCTAAAGATAAAGCTCTTGTAATGAAGTCAATTGATTCTCAAATGCCTGAGCAAGAAGTATTTAGTTATGCTGTGAATCTTCCAGTTAAGAAAAATCCTATGAAACAAGAAACGGTAAAAGGAAGTCAATTTGAGACTCCATTACTTGAGTTCTCTGGTGCATGTGCTGGATGTGGAGAAACTCCATACGCTAAGTTAATAACTCAATTATTTGGTGATAGAATGTACGTAGCCAATGCTACAGGATGTTCTTCTATTTGGGGAGGAAGTGCTCCTTCAACTCCATACACTAAAAACCAAAAAGGTCATGGACCAGCTTGGGCAAACTCATTATTTGAAGATAATGCTGAGTTTGGTTTAGGTATGTTCCTAGCTGTAGGTCAAATGAGATCAAGATTAGAAGATTTATCTAAAGAGGCTCAAAACAGTAATTTAAGTGCTGAATTAAAAGCTGCTTTAAATAAATGGGTGGAAAATAAAAATTCTGCTGAGGGTTCAAAAGCTGCTAGATGTGAATTAATGCCATTATTAGAAGCAGAAAAAACTAACCCAATAGTTGAAGAAATATTAGAGAAACAAGAATACTTAGTTAAAAAATCTCAGTGGATCTTTGGTGGAGACGGTTGGGCTTATGACATCGGATACGGTGGAGTTGATCACGTTCTAGCAACAGGTGAGAATGTAAACATATTTGTATTTGATACAGAAGTTTACTCAAACACTGGAGGTCAATCTTCTAAGTCTACACCAACAGCTGCTATAGCTAAGTTTGCAGCTACGGGTAAGAGAACTAAGAAAAAAGACCTTGGAATGATGGCTATGAGTTATGGTTATGTATATGTTGCTCAAATAGCTATGGGTGCTGATAAAAACCAAACTATAAAAGCTATAACAGAAGCAGAAAATTATGATGGACCATCATTAATAATTGCTTACTCTCCATGTATCAACCACGGAATTAAAGGTGGTATGGGTACAACTCAATTAGAGCAAAAGAAAGCTGTTGACGCTGGATATTGGGGATTATACAGATTTAATCCTACTTTAAAAGAAGAAGGAAAAAATCCATTTACTTTAGATTCTAAAGACCCATCTACAAGCTTCAGAGATTTCTTAAGAGGTGAAGTAAGATTTGCTTCTTTAGAAAAAATTGCTCCAGAGTTATCTGAGCAGTTATTTGCAAAAACTGAAAGAGATGCAATGGAAAGATTAGAGAGCTATAAAAAACTTGCTAATCAACAATAATTTAAGAAATTAATATAATAAGGGGGGAAGGTATAACAACCTTCTCCTTTTATTTTTACATATGTGTTTAAATAAGTAATATCATGATTTTAGTAGCATATCATTTCAGTATATCTAACTCTCAATAAAAAAAATGAAAATAAATAATAAAAGTACTTTTATTATTTATGATTAAAGGGTATTATTATACTATAACCATTTTAGGAGGTAAGTAATATGTGTAAAGAAAAGAATTGTAATTGTGGCGATGAAGTTACAACAAAAAATTGTGGGTGTGACGACAATGCTAACCACAGATGTGGCTGTGGTGAAAATTCAGAACATGAATCATGCGGATGTGGATGTGGATGCGGTGAAGATACTGAGCCACTAATAGTTGAATTAGAAGATGAAAATGGAAATATTATAGCTTGTGAAGTTGTAGACGGTTTCGAATATGAGGATAAAGAATATGCAGTACTTATAAATCCAGAGGATGAAAGCTATTATATATTTGAAGTTGTAGGAAATGATGAAGATGGCGACATGGGTGAATTAGTAGTACCTTCAGAAGAAGAATTTGAAACTCTAAAAGAGTACTATGAAGAATTATTAGCAACTGAAGAAGAAGAAGAAGAAGAAGAAGAAGAATAGTATTCTTAAAGTGGTTAGGTAGGTTTAAAATACTAAGAATAGTATTTTATCTAACTTTAATAATACTTATAAAGATATTTTTAATGATGAAAAACCGATGCGTAAGCAACGGTTTTTTATCATTAAAAGAGAATAGATAAAATTTATTTTAAAGAGGTTGGTAAATTTGGAGAGATTAGCTATATTTGACGTAGATTTCACATTAACTAGTAGAGAAACATTAATAGAATTTTATTTATTTGTATTAAAGAAAAATCCAAGATATATAAAATATTTACCTAGTATATTAGGTTCTGCTTTGTTTTATGGCTGTAAGATATATGATGAGAAAAAGGTAAAAGAAAGAGTTATTGCATTTATAAATGGCATAGATGAAAAAGAAATACAAAAGACTGTTAAGGAATTTTATAAGGAAGTTCTTAATAAGATTTTATATAAGGATTCCTTAGATATGATAAAAAAGCTAAAGGGTCAGGGATATAAGATAATATTGATTTCAGCTTCTCCAGAGTTGTATTTGAAGGAACTATATAATATTAAAGAAGTAGATTTTATAATAGGTAGTAGATTTCATTGTAGTGATGGAAAATACAAAAATAAAATGACTGGTGAAAATTGTAAAGGGGAAGAAAAAGTTAAAAGATTAAGCTCTTACATAGAATCAGAGAATATAGAAGTTGATTTTAAAGAGTCACACATGTTCTCAGATTCCTTAGCTGATGTACCTTTATTAGAATTAGTGGGACATCCACATTTAATTAATTTTAGAAAGAAACATAATAAGTATGAAATATTAAATTGGAAGTAAAAAAGTAGGAGGGGAATTTAGTGGAAGGAAATATTAATGGCAACTTAGTACCCGTAGAAGAGTTAAAGAACATAATAAATAGCAAAAACAAGATGGTATATGAGGTTATTAGAATTATTGACACTAAGCCATTATTTTTAAATGGTCATTTAGAAAGATTATATAATAGCATATCTACACTGAATATAAATGTACCGTTTTCAAAAGAAGATATATCAAAGTATATTATAAATTTATCTAAGGTAAACAATAAGTCTTGCGGTAATATAAAGTTAATTATTGATAGTGAAACTCTAGACCTTGGCATATATTTTATTGAACATATATATCCTACAAAGGATCAATATTTAAAGGGAGTAGATGTTACCCTATTTAATGGAGAACGACACAATCCTAATGCTAAAATAATAAATAGTGAATTTAGAAAAGAAGTGGATGTAGTATTAGAAAATAATAAGGCCTATGAGGCTATTTTAGTAAATAATAGTGGACATATAACTGAGGGAAGTAAATCAAATATTTTTATGATAAAAGATAATATAGTATATACTGCTCCTGTTGAATCAGTTTTACCAGGTGTAACAAGAAAATACATAATAGATATGATAAGAGAGTTAGATTATAAGCTTATAGAAAAATATATTACAGTAGATGAGCTATTAAGTATGGATTCAATGTTTATTTGCGGTACTTCTCCCAAAATATTACCTATACATAAGGTGGATCAGGTTATATTTAATTCTAATAAGGATCTTAATATCCTAAAACTTATCTATGAGTTTGATAAAGTAATAAAAAAAGATATAGCTGAATTTAACATTAGTATATAGAAAAAACTGAATATAATAAAAGAGGTAAGAGTTTACATGTAAACTCTTACCTCTTTTATTTAAATTACATTTCAGCAGCTGCTGTTAAAGGTGGTACAACTTGTTTCTTTCTTGATACAACACCGCTTAAATATGCAGTGTTATCCTTAAGTGTTACACCGAAAGCCTTTGATACTAGGTCGGTTCGAGCTCCGGTTGCGAATATTTCAGAGCTACCTTCTAATATATCAGTAGTTAAAAACAATAGTAGGTCATAATTAGAAGATTTTATTTTAGAGTTCATAAGATCTAAGAACTCAGTTTTTTTAGCTTTAACACTATCTACATCTAAGGTATTAATTTGAGAAATACCTATTTTAAGAGAATTTAGATTGAAGTTTTTAAAATCTGTATGGAAGATATCATCTGCACTTTTCCCTTCCAAGGAAGAACCAGCCTTAAACAGTTCTCTAGCAAAGGATTCAGGCTCTATAGAGGCTATATCAGCTAGTCTAGACAATATAAGACCATCTATAGTAGTAGCTGTTGGAGACTTTAACATTAGGGTATCAGAGATTATTGCACCACAAAGGATACCGGCAATATCTTTACTAGGTCTAATACCATTTTCAAAGAACATTGAGCCAATAATTGTAGAAGTACTTCCAAGCGTTTCATTTCTAAAATATATTGGATTTGATGTTTCTACAGTAGCGACTCTATGATGATCTATTATTTCAAGGATTTCTGCATCTTCAATTCCATCAATTGTTTGAGATCTTTCATTATGATCTACTAAGATTACCTTCTTTTTATTTTTTGATAATAGATGATAACGAGATATAGTTCCTAGAATTTTATTATCCTCATCAACTACGGGATAAGATCTAAATTTGTTTTCAATCATAGCTTCTTGTACATCATCTATAAAGTCATTAGTATTAAAACTTATAAGTGAACCCTTAGTCATGACATAACTAACAGGCATACTTTGTGTTATTAATCTTGAAGTTGTATAGGTGTCATAAGGTGTTATAACAATTGAACAAGAGGCCTCTTTAGCCTTGTCTATAATATCAATACTTACATCATGATTACCCGTAACAATTACTAAGGATGCCTTTGAGTCTAATATAATAGCTTGAGCATCTTCTCTATCACCGCATATAACTATATCATGTTCTTCTATTAATTTTTTTGCACTTTCAGGCTTCATAGCAGCTATTACTACTTTGCCACTAAAAGTATCTTCTACATCTTTTATATACACTGGTTTTGCTGATAAAGTTTCAATTATATGTCTAAGTTTAGTGTTACTTTTAGAGAAAATTTGATTATCCCATATATCCATATAATTAGATGTTAAATTTGATAATGAAGTAACTCCTATTAAACAATCATTTTCATCAACTACGGGAAGAGATGTATTACCATTTGTTTTTATAATTTCCCAAGCGGTTTTAATGGTAACATCTGAAGATACTGGTACTACAGTATCTATATTTAAGTCTGAAACTTGAGATTTTACTGTTGTCATTAATATAGGAGCTTCAATATTGAAGTAATCTAATATATATTGAGTTTCACTACTAACCTTTCCTTGTCGAATAGCTATGACATTTTTTATTCCTAATTTATGCTTTAGTTCAGCATAGGCAACAGCGGCACAAATAGAGTCTGAATCAGGATTTTTATGTCCTGTTATGTAAATATTGTTTTTCATAAAGTATCTCCTTCTTTAAATAGACATATTAAAATTCATATTACTCATAAGAATTTTATTTTATAAATATAAGGATATTTTACAATACATAGTGAGTTTATGCAAATAGCATATGAAAGTTTAATTAAAGAGAATAATAATTTTCTCATAATCATAAATGTAGACTCATATAATCTAATATACGGAAAAACAATTATAAGAAGGGGGTTTTAAGGTGTTGAAAGAAAATATTCAGGGTGGGTATACATCTGTTAATGTAGGATTAACCCGTGAAGAGGTTGAAAGGCGATTGAAGAAATATGGGTATAACCAAATACAGAATAAAAAGAGAATATCAGCTCTAAAAATTTTCCTATGTCAATTTAAAGATTTAATAATATGGGTACTTATTGGTGCCACAATAATTTCAGGAATTATGGGAGATACAGCAGATGCCATTACCATTATGATAATTGTATTTATGAATGCTATTTTAGGATTTATTCAAGAATTTAAAACAGAAAGATCATTAGAAGCGTTAAAGGATTTAACGGCACCTACATGTAAGGTTATTAGAAGTGGAAAACTTATGGTAATAAATGCAGAGTTATTGGTACCAGGAGATATAGTTATTCTAGAAACTGGGGATAGAATACCAGCAGATGCATTCATTATAGAAGAGTCAAATCTTTTAGTTGATGAATCTTTATTGACTGGTGAATCATTAGGTGTTCAGAAAAGTGCTAATGGTAAAAATAACAATCTCTTTATGGGAACTAGTATTTTAACAGGTAAGGCCAAGGTTAGAATAACACTTACTGGTATGGATACTGAAATGGGTAAGATTGCTGATATGCTAGATAACATAGAGGCGGAAAAGTCGCCATTAAAAGAAAAGCTTGATAACATAGGGAAGGTTTTAATTGTTCTTTGTCTAGGTATATGTGTAATAGTAACAGGCTTAGGTGTAATGAGAGGGCAAGAATTAGGAGATATGTTTCTACTAGGAGTAAGCTTAGCAGTTGCAGCTATTCCAGAGGGATTAACTGCGATAGTTACAATTGCATTAGCTTTAGGAGTGTCAAGAATGCTGAAGAGAAATGCTCTTGTAAGAAAACTGCCAGCGGTTGAAACCTTAGGATGTACCTCAATTATATGCAGTGATAAAACAGGCACCCTAACTCAAAATGATATGACGGTTAAAGCTATATATTATAATGGTAAGCTTTATAATGAGGAATTTGAAAAAATTCCAGGTGGGGATATACTTAAAAAGGCATTTGTACACTGCAATGATTGTAATTTTGATTTTGATGAGAGGTCATTTAAAAAATCCTTATTAGGAGATCCTACAGAAACGGCCTTAATAAAGGCGTATTTTAAGGAAAATAAACATCTTAGAGATTTTGTAAGAAGCGAAAAGAGAATATACGATATTCCTTTTGATTCGGATAGAAAAATGATGTCAGTGATTAGTAGAGGGGAATATGGAGATATATGCTATGTAAAGGGTGCACCGGAAAGGATAATTAATAGCTGTAAATATATACTTTTAAATGGTGAGAAGGTTCCTTTTCAAGGGGTTATAAAAGAAAGAGTAGTTAGGGCTGTTGAGGATATGTCATTTCAAGCATTGAGATGTATAGCAGCTGCATATAAAGAAAAAGAATTAGATAAAAGGGGAAGTCTGGAAGAAAATCTAATATTTTTGGGCATAGCAGGTATAATTGATCCACCAAGAAAAGAAGCTAAGGAAGCTATTTTCAGATGTCATACAGCTGGAATAAAGGTGGTTATGATTACAGGTGATCATAAAAACACTGCCTTTGCTATAGGTAAAGAATTAGATATATGTAAGGATATGAAGGAGACCATAACTGGTGAGGAACTTGATAAACTTAGTGATGAGGAGTTATTAAATAAGATAGAGACAATAAAAATATTTGCAAGAGTTAGTCCTAAACATAAACTTAGAATTGTAAAATGTTTTAAAGGGTTAAACTATGTTGTATCTATGACTGGTGATGGAGTAAATGACGCTCCTGCGGTTAAGGAAGCAGATATAGGTATTTCTATGGGTATATCAGGTACTGATGTAACTAAGGAAGCATCCTCCATGATTTTGTTGGATGATAATTTTGCCACCATTGTTTCAGCTGTAGAAGAGGGCAGAACAATATACGATAATATAAGAAAGTTTATTAGATATTTATTATCATGCAATTTAGGGGAAGTTATAACTATGTTTTTAGCAACGGTTTTGTATTTAAAAACACCATTGCTACCCATACAAATTTTATTTATAAATTTAGCTACAGATGGATTACCAGCCATAGCTTTAGGGGTTGATCCAGGTAGCGATGATATTATGTTTAATAAACCAAGAAAAAAAAATGAGAGCATCTTTGACCATGGATTAAAGGAAAAAATACTATTAAGGGGGGCTTTAATAGGGATTTGTACAGTGCTATCCTTTTTAATAGGAGGATATTATGGGATGTCTCTAGAATCTTGTAGAACAATAGCATTAGGTACATTGGTAATGTCACAATTATTACATGTATTTGAATGTAGATCAGAAACAAAATCTCTTTTTGAGATAAATCCATTTACAAACATCACATTACTATGTGCAGTGGCAATATCTATAATGATGTTAGTATCAGTAATATATATTCCATTTTTAAGTGAAATTTTTCACACTGTATCATTAGATTTTGGACAATGGATGATAGTGATGTTTTTCTCGGGAATAATAGCATTTATAAATAGTATATATGTGTTTATAGGTAGAAAGCGATAGATAAAAATAAGGTATATCTAAATAATATATTAGATATACCTTGTTTTTATCTATGTTTTCTATCTTGCCTAATTCTTTGAACCTTTGGAGCACCCTCAACAGGCACAAGATCACGCTTTGTAGTTAAATTACGTATATTCATAATCTCCACAGATTCGCTAATGCCTTTTCCTTTGCCCTTTTTAGCTTTTTTACCTTTTAATCCTTGTATTATTACATTATGTCCTTGAAGTACAGGAATAAAATTAATTTTTTTAAACCAACGTCTCTTATTGAAAACACATTTAGAAATAGATTTGCTACCATCATGTTTAACTACTATTGTAGCTAGTAACTTATGGAAAATCCAAAGTATTGTTTTTTCTTCTACTTTAATTGATAAAACCTTACCTTGAATTTGAGTAAGTCTATCACCATATTTCTTCATATAGGTTTGAGCATATTGTTCTTTAAATTTATCTTTGAATCCCATTTATATAACTCCTTCTAAAAAAATTTATTAAATAGATTTAAATTAAGAGTATGCATAAAAAATAGTACAGCTACATTAATTATAAAATTTTTATACTTACTCAGAATATTATATATTAACTTTAAAATTATAACAAGTATTGAAGAAGATATTTAAATAAGTATAGGGGAAAATTTAATGATGGTATAATAAAATTACATTTACTAAAAATATTATAGGCTAAGAAGTTTAAAATATGAGGAGGATCCTAAGTGAAGAAAGAAATTTTATGCAAATTAATAGATCATACACTTTTAAAACCAAATGCAAGTGAAGTAGAGGTGGTTAAATTATGCAAGGAAGCAATAGAACATAACTTTATGTCAGTTTGTATTAATCCATGCTATATAAGGGTTGCAAAGAATATTTTAAAGGACACTGATGTTAAGGTATGTACAGTTGTAGGTTTTCCACTGGGGAGTAACACTAGAGAGTCAAAGCTATTTGAAACAGAGGATGCAATTAACAAAGGTGCAGAAGAAATAGATATGGTAATAAACATATCTAAGCTAAAGAATAGGGACTATAAGTATGTAGAAGGTGAGATAGAGGATATATGTAATATATGCCATAAAAACAATGTTATAACTAAGGTAATAATAGAAACTTGCTTGCTTACTTTGGAAGAAAAGATTGAAGCTTGCAAGATTTCAAAGAATGTCGGAGCTGATTTTGTAAAAACATCTACAGGTTTTTCTAGTGGTGGTGCTACGAAAGAAGATATAAAGCTTATGAGAGAAACTGTAGGAGATAATATAGGAGTTAAAGCATCCGGTGCCGTGAGAAATTATAAGGATGCAATAGCTATGATTGAAAATGGTGCTACTAGAATAGGTGCATCCTCATCAGTTACAATCCTCAATGATGCCGAATAATTATAGGAGAAATTTATTAAGGATAAAGTGAATAATAACTTTTACAATGAAGTATCTTTAATTACAGAGACCTAGTTTAAGGGTTTTGTGAATTAAAGATACTTTTTTTAATTATTTGCAAAATATCGTTACTAAAATTTTAATTTTAGAATATTTATATAACAAGGTAAAAAAGGGGGGATATATAGTGTATAGGGAGCTTTTCTTAAATGAAATTAAATATAAGTTTAATATTGGTGAAATTGATATAAATAATTTGAATAGAAATTATTTAAGCGAATATGAGGATGTATACGAAAAAATAAGCTCAACAATTAATATTGAAGGCAAGGGATATAATTTATATATAGTTGATGAGTGTAATGATGATAAAATAAAAAACTTAGTAAATCATATAGATAATATATTAAAAGAAAGAAGTAGACCAAAGGATATATGTTTTGCTTGTGAAGAAGATAAATATAACCCTAGGGTTTTATATATTTCTGGAGGAAGGGGACAAAAGTTTAAGAAATGCATGGATAAAATAAAGGAAGAATATCTAGACTTGATATTTGACTTTTATAATACATCTATCTGTGAAGAAAAAGAGGATATACTTCAAGAAATATTATTAAATAAGGATAAATTGTTAAATGAGCTAATTAAATTATCAGAGGAAAATGGATTTTATGTTAAAACTAAAAAGCGTAGTTTCGTCTTCTCGCCTATTAAAGAGGGGAAACCTCTTACTGATGAAGAGTTTGAGGAGTTAAATACTGAAGAAAAGAATAAGATGATAAGAGAGTTGAGCGTTTTAAAGGTAAAAAGTAAGGAATTAGTTAATAAATTAAAGTATACAGAGTTAGAATGGATATTGAAGGTAAGAACTATATTTTTTAATTTTTTATCTGTGAAAATGGAGGAAAAAAAGTTAGAGTTCCTAGAAAGTTTTAAAGAGGAGGCTGATATATGTGAATATATAAGGTGCGTATATAAGGGTATTGAAGAAAAGATATCCAATAATTATACAAGTAGATATGAGGAAGATGAGCCAGTAATTAATGAAATAGTATATAATTATCAAATAAATATATTGTTAGATAATTCAGATGTAAGTTATCCTAGAGTTATATATGAGACTGAGCCTAATATTCAAAGGTTAATAGGCAAAATTGAATATGAGAATTATAATGGCATATATAAATCAACAGCTAGAGATGTAAAACCAGGAGCAATATTAAAAAGTAGTGAAGGTGTTTTAATTTTAAGAGCTATGGATTTGCTGAATTATCCTCAAAGCTATAGTTATTTAAAAAAAGTCTTAAATAGTGAATCTATAGATTTTGAGTATAGTAAAAATTATTTAGATGCATTGTCTATAAAATCTATTAGACCAGAATTAATAAAAGTTAAACCAAAGGTTATTATTATAGGGGACTACAGAGTGTACAATATACTATATAGTAATGATGATGATTTCAAAAACGCATTTAGAGTTATGGCTGAAAGTAACTATATAAAAATAAAGAGTGATAAGGAGAAGGAGAATTTAACAAGTGCTATTCTTAGCATATGTAAACAATATAGATGCAAGCCTCTAAGCAATGAAGCCTTAAAAGAAGTGGCGAGATATCTATCAATGCAATGTGAGGATAAAAGAAAGTTATACTTCGATAACCTGAAATTAACAAATCTAATAGTGATGGCTAATAATACTTCCATTAAAGGTGGGAAAAAGCAGATAGAAAGTGAGGATATAATAAAGATAGCTAATAGTCATAGCCTTATAGAAAGCAAGTATTTAGAGCAATATAGGGATAAAAAGATGTTTATCAGTGTTGATGGAAAAATAATAGGATGTGTTAATGGATTATCAGTAATAGATACAGGATATAGCAGATTTGGAAAGCCAATAAGAATAACTTGCACTTGTTATAAGGGTAGTGGAAATATTATAGATGTTCAAAAAGAAAGTGATTTAAGTGGTAAAATTCATAATAAGTCAATTAATATTTTAAAAGGATTAATAACAACATTATTTGATGGATATGATGATTTACCAGTAGATTTTCATTTAAACTTTGAGCAAATATATGGATTAGTTGAGGGTGATAGTGCATCTGCAGCTGAAACTATAGCAATGTTATCTTCACTAAGTAAGGTTCCAGTAAAACAAAATATAGCAATTACAGGCTCTGTAAATCAATTTGGAGAAATACAACCAGTAGGTGGAATAAATGAAAAAATAGATGGATTTATTAAGGTTTGTAATGTTGTGCATAGAACCTCAGGTAAGGGGATTATTATCCCAAGTGCAAATATAGATGCCTTAGTTTTAACAAAGGAGGTTGAAGGATTAATAGAAAAAGGAGAGTTTAAGATATATACAGTAGATACTATATATGATGTTATTGATGTTATTATGGGTGATGTGTATGTAACCTATAAGGATGTACTAGAACAATGTAAAAGAGAGTTTAAAAAGTATTCTGGTAAAAGTAAGAAATAGATTAATAGAAAAATACTCAAGTTTGTCACTTGAGTATTTTAAATAAATATTTAGAAATTTAGAAATTTAATAAAATTACTTTTGATTAATTATACGTTGAATCTAAAATTAACTACATCCCCGTCTTGCATTATATACTCCTTACCTTCTAGTCTATAATGTCCCTTTTCTTTAGCAATAACTTCAGAACCGCACTCTACTAGTTTGTCAAAGGAAATAATCTCTGCTCTAATAAATCCTCTTTCAATATCTGAATGGATTTTTCCAGCAGCAGCAGGAGCTTTAGTTCCTATTTTAATTGTCCATGCTCTTATCTCCTGAACACCAGCTGTTAAGTAACTCATTAATCCAAGTAGTTCATAACTAGCTTTAATTAATTTATCAAGTCCTGATTCAGCAAGTCCATACTCAGAAAGTAATTCAACTTTTTCTTCTTCATCTACACCGGATAATTCTTCCTCTAGTTTAGCACATACTGTAATCACTCCAGAATGTTCATTTTCAGCAAAGTTTCTTACTCGCTTAACGAATTCATTTTCTAAATTGCCTTCAGCTAAGTCGTTCTCTGATAAATTTGCAGCATATAACACTGGTTTAGAAGTTATTAAGAATAAACTTTTAACAAAGTTATCTTCTTCTTCAGTTAACTCTAAAGTTCTAGCCGGCTTATCGGATTCTAATTGAGCTTTAATTTTTTCCATAAGAGCATATTGCTCTTTAGCAGCCTTATCACCTGAACGAACTAATTTAACTGATTTTTCCATTCTACGTTCTAGAATTTCTAAGTCAGAGAAGATTAATTCTAGGTTAATAGTTTCAATATCTCTAATTGGATCTACAGAACCATCTACATGAATTATATTATCATCCTCAAAGCATCGTACTACGTGAACGATTGATTCAACTTCACGAATATGAGAAAGAAATTTATTACCTAAACCTTCCCCTTTACTAGCACCTTTTACTAATCCTGCTATGTCATAGAACTCAATAGCAGTATGAACTTGCTTTTTAGAATTATATATTTTTTGAAGTGTAGCTAATCTTTCATCAGGTACACTAACAACTCCTATGTTTGGTTCAATAGTGCAAAATGGGTAGTTTGCGGACTCAGCTCCGGCTTGGGTTATAGCATTAAATAATGTACTCTTACCTACATTTGGTAAACCAACTATTCCTAATTTCATATATAAAAACAATCCTTTCTACTATTAATAATTAGTATTTTTTTATAACTGTATGTATTTTAAAAATCAGTTTGAAATGTACATCTTAAATAGTATATATTAATAGAAAATTTAGATGGAGAAACTTAATTTTAAAATATATAAGTATTCTTATAGATTATACTCTATGACTCTTAGTATTTCAATAAAATAAGGATTTACACAGCGATGAAGCATAAAGAGAATCACGAAGAATACATATATTTAATCTTGGGTATTGTTTTTTATAGGATTAAGCAATCTTTTGGCTGCACTTATCTCGCAACTCAATGGAGGAAACAATGCTTTATACTTATGGAGTTTAGTGCCAAAATTTTTAGTCCTCAGAGCTTGGATTTATCAAGGGCTAGGCTATATTGACATAATAAAAAATTATACAGACATAATATATTTGCAAGTATTAGTCAATAGTAGAATGGCAATATGAATTTAAACTTTATTTTACAATAAAAATATGGTATATTTAGATATAAAAAGAGTGATGGAATTTAAAAGTTATTTCTAATATTTTGTATAAGGAAAAATTAATAAGATTCACAGCATATATGTGGTAAATTCTTATATGCAAAGTTAAATAAAAAGGATTTATAAATTTTATATAGAATAACTAATAGTAGGTGTTTAAAAGATTATACTAATATTAGCATAAAAATTCAAACTGAAGAGGAGAAATTTATGGAATTTAAACATGTATCGGTTTTACTTGAGGAGACAATAAGTGGATTAAATATTAAGGCAGATGGAATATATGCAGATGGAACTATGGGTGGAGCTGGACACTCAATTGAAGTAGCTCAAAAACTATCTGATAAAGGAAGGCTAATTGGAATTGATCAAGATATTGACGCACATAAGGCTGCAAGAGAAAGATTAAAAGCCTTTAATAATGTTACTTATGTACACAACAACTTTCATAATATAGGTAATATACTTGAGAGTTTGGGAATAGCAGGTATTGATGGTATAATGATGGACTTAGGCGTTTCATCATATCAATTAGATGAAGCAGATAGAGGCTTTAGTTATATGAGTGATGCCCCATTAGATATGAGGATGAATAGAGATGAGAGCTTCTCAGCCTATGATGTTGTAAATAAATATAGTGAAGAAAAACTGTACAAGACAATAAGAGAGTATGGGGAAGAAAGATTTGCAAAAAAAATAGCGTATTTAATTATAAAGGCAAGAGAAGAGAAGCCTGTGGAAACAACTTTTGAATTAGTAGATATTATAAAAGCTGCAATACCAGCAAAATTTAGAAGAGAAGGTCCTCATCCAGCTAAAAGAACTTTTCAAGCTATTAGGATAGAGGTTAATGCAGAACTTAGTATATTAAATAAAACTATTGAAGATAGTGTTAATAAGCTAAATAAAGGTGGAAGAATTGCAATAATTACATTTCATTCCTTAGAGGATAGAATAGTAAAACATAAATTTAAGCAATTAGAGAATCCATGTACATGTCCTAGTGACTTTCCTATGTGTATATGTGGTAAAAAACCAACAATTAAGGTTCTTACTAGAAAACCAATTTTACCAAGTGATAATGAAATTGAGGGAAATCCAAGAAGTAGAAGTGCAAAGTTAAGAGTTGCAGAAAAGTTATAAAAATGTTCTAAAAAAATATAGGGGTGAATAAAGTGATAGTAGTGGGCAAAGACAAAGTTATTAATGGCAGTAATGTAATGTCTACAGTTGCAGAGCCGCAAAGAGAAAGGGTTGTAAAAGAGAAGGTAAAGCAAAAGGTTAGAGTATTAAGACAAAGGGAATTAAAGAAAAAGTTTAAAGTTATTAGTTCTATTGGTGTTTGCTTTGTCATAGGTGTTTTTCTAATAGGAAGATACACTACTATTTACAAAAATCAAAATGTTATAAGAAACCTAAAATCTGAGATTGAAACTTTGAAATACAATAACGATGATTTAAGAGTACGGTTATTTAAATTTGAGGATATTAACAAAGTAAGTCAAGAAGCTAGGGAAGAATTTAAGATGATTACACCAGGGGTCAATAGTATGGTTTACTCTGATCTAACAAAGAATAACTTTGATAATAAAGTTGAATCTGAAGAAAATAAGCCAAAGGAAATTTTTGAAAAAATCAAGAGTATACTTTTTTAGTGGAGGTATATAAGTGGGAGTACGTAAATTACGGGATAAGACAACAATAAGAACAAGAGGTGCACTTACGATTTTGGTATTTGTGGCAGTTTTATTGTGTCTTACCATAAAATTATCATATTTAATGGTAGTTCAAAGCAATAACTTAAAAGAAAGAGCTCAAGAACAATGGACAGGGGAGATTGTTATCGCCCCTAAAAGAGGTAAGGTACTGGATAGAAACGGTAAAGAACTTGCCTTTAGTGCTAATGTTTATAGGCTAGATGTTGATTTAAACGCTTTAAGAAGAGATATCAATGATAAGAAGAACATTACTATGGAGGAGATAATTAAAGATTTAACTACTTTAACAGGTGTTAGTGAAGAAATGCTAACTAAGAAAATGATTGAGCCTCTTCCTAATGGTAAGCAGAAGGGTTCAGCAGAATTAAAAAGAAGCATGGAAAAAGAACAAATTACTGAAATAGAAAAATACCTTAAGGATAAGAATATATACGGATTTTTAATATCTCCTGATACAAAAAGATATTATCCCAATAACAATTTTTTAGCTCATGTTATTGGCGCTACTAACTCAGATGGTGAAGGCTTAATGGGAATAGAACAAATATATAATGAAGTTTTAGCAGGAATTCCAGGTCTTAAGATTTCTGAAATGGATAAGGATAGACAGGATATGCCCTATGTGCTTACAGACTATACTAAACCAGTAGATGGTAAGAATGTTGTACTTAGTATTGATGAAAACATACAATTCTTTGCAGAGAAGGCAGCTGATCAGGCATTGAAGGATAATAAGGCTAAAGCGGTATCAGTGGTAGTAATGGATCCAAACAATGGAGAGATTCTAGCTATGGCTAATAAGCCAGATTTTAATCCTAATAGCTACTATAGTGAAGAGTTATCATTAGAAGATAATCAGAAATTATGGAGGAATAGAGCTGTAAGCGATACCTTTGAACCAGGGTCTATTTTCAAAGTAATAACTGCAACAGCAGCATTATCAGAGAAAAAGGTATCTAGAGAAGATGTTTTTAATTGTGGAGGTGTAAGTGTAGTTGGTGGAAGATCCATACATTGCTGGAAGACAACGGGCCACGGACCACAGAACTTTACCGAAATACTTAAAAACTCTTGTAATGTTGGATTTATGGAGCTTGGAGAAAGATTAGGACCGGAATTATTAACTAAATACATTAAACTTTTTGGTCTTGGTGAAAAAACAGGTATTGATTTAAATGGAGAGTCTAGAGGAATTATTAAGGCAGCTGAAGATATTTCTGTAACTGACCTTGCAACTATTTCATTTGGACAAACTAATACATTATCAGTTATTCAATATCTTAGAGCTTTTAATGCAATAGCTAATGGTGGAAAGCTAATAACCCCACATTTAATGAGAGAAGTCACTCATTATGATGATGAGAACAACATGGTAGTGGATGCTAAATACAACAAGTATAATGAAAAACAAAGCCTAGATGAAGAGGTTATTAGAGAATTAAGAGCTGATTTAGAAAAGGTTATATCTGAAGGTGGTGGTAAAAAAGCTGCTATACAAGGATATAGAATAGCTGGTAAGACAGGTACAGCTCAGAAAATAGATACAGAGAATGGCGGGTATGCTAATGGTAAATATATATCATCTTTTGCAGGAATGGCACCAGCTGATAATCCTCAAGTGACTGTTATGGTTTCAATAGATGAGCCAGATCAATCAAATTATTATGCGGGACAAATAGCTGCTCCTGTAGGTCAACAATTATTTAATGATATATTTAATTATTATGCATTGAAACCTAATGGAAGTGAGGAAGATGCAGCACAAAGCCTTTTAAAAGATGTTATAGTTCCTGAGGTAAGAAGTCTTGAAATAAAAGATGGATTAAATCAATTAAAAGAAAGTGGGTTAAAATATAAAATTGAGGGTGATGGAAAACAAATTACAGATATTAATCCTAAACCGGGCTGTAGCATAAAGGAAGGTACTGAGATAATAGTGTATACAGTTAAATCAGATACCCAAGATGATACAATAGTAGTTCCAAACCTTTTAGGATATAATCCAGAGAGAGCTGAGGAAATATTAAAAAGTCTTGGACTTAAGCCAACTTTTGTAGGTAAAGGAATGATTTCATCTCAAAGTATAAAAGAAGGAACAAGAATTAAAAAAGGTGTGGATATAACATTACATCTTGAAATACTAGGTGACTAAAAGAATTATATGAAATATAGTGGGCAGGATTGGAATATATAGCTTGCCTACTTTTATGATGATATACTTTGCTTTAATGTATGAGAGTTATAGTAAATTATTAGAAAAAACCAAGTATTTGTAATCATAAGGAAAAAATATAAGCAATAAACGAGATAATAACTTTTAAAGTAAAGGAGTTGTTTTTAGTGGAAAAATTAACTTTAAATGAAATTGAAGTTGCTATAGGGAGCAAGCTAATTAATAGAGGAACTATAGAGGAATTCTACAATATATCCATTGATACTAGGAAATTACAAGATGGAGATATATATATATCAATTTGTGGAGAGAATTTTAATGGAAATGAATATGTTATTGAAGCAAGTAATAAAGGTGCTAGCTTATGTATAGTGGATGAAATAAAATTTGATCCTACAGAGATAAGTGAAAGAACCACAGTACTGCTTGTAGATAACACGAGAAAAGCATTGTTAAACTTAGCTAAATATTACAGGATGAGACTAAATATAAAAGTGGTTGGAATTACAGGGTCTACAGGGAAAACTTCTACAAAAGATTTAACCGCCGCTGTACTAAGCTCAAAGTATAAAGTTTTTAAAACAAAGGGTAATTTTAACAATGAAATAGGGCTCCCACTTATGATCTTTGATTTAGATAATAGTTATGATATAGCTGTATTAGAGATGGGTATGAGTAATAAAGGAGAAATTCATAATCTTGCATATGCAGCTATGCCAGATATAAGTTTAATAACTAATATTGGAATATCTCATATTGAAAATTTAGGAGAAAGAGAAAATATTTTAAGTGCAAAAATGGAGATAACGGATTTTTATGAGGAAAAAAACCTTTTAATAGTAAATAACGATAATGATTTATTAAGTTCTATAGAAGAAAAAAAATATAAAATTGTAAGAATTGGTACTTCAAGTGAATTAAATTATACTGCAAGAGGTATAATTAGTAATGAGGATAGTGTTAAATTTCAGTTATATGAAAATAATACCTGTAAAACACAAGAATTCACTATAAATATGCCAGGTAAACATAATGTTTTAAATGGACTTTTGGCTATAGCTACTGGTAGAAACTTTGGCTTAACCTTTGATGAAATTCAAAAGGGATTATTAAAGGTGGAGGCAACATCAATGAGACTAGAAGTGTCTAAGGGCAATAATTTAACAATAATTAATGATTGCTACAATGCTAGCCCAGACTCTATGTTAGCAGCCTTAGAGGTGTTGAAAAACTCAAATAGAGGCAGAAAGATAGCTGTTTTGGGAACTATGATGGAACTTGGACATAAGGCTAAAGAGGCACATTTTCAAGTAGGTGAATACGCAAATAAGTGCGGGATAGACTTGCTAATATGCGTAGGAGAAAATAGCGAAGATTATATTGATGGGTTTAACAAAGCTACTGCTGCAAAGATTTTAGATAGCAAAGAAGATGTCATAGAGTTTTTAATTAAATCAATTAAAACCAATGACGTTATACTGATAAAAGCATCTAGATCAATGGAATTTGAGCATATAGTGAATAAATTAGAA
Organism: Clostridium sp.; assembly: GCA_036657335.1. Classification (GTDB taxonomy): domain Bacteria; phylum Bacillota; class Clostridia; order Clostridiales; family Clostridiaceae; genus Clostridium_D. Next base: position 26,236 of record JAVXGR010000011.1, read on the forward strand.
TCGTATAAATAACTAAAGTGAGGTATTATTTTATGAACAAAATTGTATATTGCGTTTTAATAGCCTTTATTATAGCTCTAATACAAGGTCCCATTTTAATACCAATACTTCACAAATTGAAGTTTGGCCAAAATATTAGAGGGGAAGGTCCAGAAAGTCATAAGAAGAAAGCTGGAACACCTACAATGGGAGGGATAATATTTATTACTGCAACAATTATAACCTTTGTATTAGTTGAAGGGAAACCCAATAGCGAAGCCATGGTTTTACTTGGTTCTTTAGTTGGTTTTGGTATAATTGGATTTCTTGATGATATTTTAAAGATAGTCAAAAAGCAAAATGAAGGATTGAAATCTTATCAAAAAATGGGGTTAATTATAGTTATGTCTGTAATTTTAGCTATATATGGCAGAAATCAGTTGGGTACAGATATTTTCATACCATTTTTTAATAGTAATATGGACTTAGGAGTCTTATATATTCCTTTTATAGTCTTTTATTTTGCTGCCTTTAGTAATGCAGTAAATTTAACTGATGGATTAGATGGATTAGCAACATCTATAACTTTACTTGTAATGACCTTTTTAGCATTGGTAAGCTTTGCACAAGGGCGTTATGAATTAGCAATATTTTCAGCAATATTAGCAGGGGCTTTATTAGGTTTCTTAAGGAACAATACCTATCCCGCAAGAATATTTATGGGAGATACAGGTGCTTTGGCTCTTGGTGGAGTAGTAGCTGCGGTTGCAATGCTCTTAAAATTACCACTACTACTTGTGGTTATTGGAGGAGTTTATGTTATAGAGACTGTGTCAGTTGTTCTACAGGTAGCTTCTTTTAAATTAACTGGTAAGAGAATATTTAAGATGGCTCCTTTACATCATCATTTTGAGTTATCAGGATGGCATGAAAGTAAGATAGTAGTAGTTTTTTCTATGGCTACTGTTATATTGTGTTTAATAGGATTTTTAGCATTATCCCTATAGGCTTAAATTAGGAGGGGGTAAAATGGTTCAACACACAGAAATAAAGAAAAATTCAAAGAAATTAGGTAAAGTAGATTTCATATTGGTTTTTATAATAATGTTATTGGTAGCATTTGGTGTTGTTATGGTGTATAGTGCAAGCTCATACTCAGCATTCTTTTCTGCAAAATATAATTATGATAGCTACTATCTTCTTAAAAAACAAGCAATATGGGCTGTGCTAGGAACAATGGGTATGGTTATTGCAATGCAAATAGACTATCACAAATATAAAAAGTGGATACCATATGTGTTAGGTATGGTATTTATAATGCTAGTGGCAGTTTTTTTCTTTCCAGAAGTCAATGGTGCACATAGATGGATTGGTATTGGTGGAGCATCATTTCAACCATCAGAAATAGCTAAGTATTCAGTAGTAATGTATATTGCTATAGCTATAGATAAAAAAGGGGATGGTATTAAAAAGTTTCTTACTGGAATTTTACCAATACTTATAGTCGTGTGTATATTTGCAGGAATAATATTAATGGAACCTAACATGAGTATAGCTTGTGTAATAGGTTTTGTAACAATGATTATGCTATTTGTTGCTGGAATCCCATTAAGCTATTTTGTTGCTTTAGCATTTTCAGGATTAGCAGCTATTTTTGTAGGATTTTTGATACAGCCCTTTAGAGTTAAAAGATTATTTAACTTTTCAAATCCTTGGGGGGATGCATCAGGTGTAGGATATCAATTAGTTCAATCCTTAATTGCATTGGGTTCTGGGGGGATTTTTGGAGTTGGATTAGGGCAATCAAGACAAAAATGCTTTTATATACCAGAGGCTCATAATGACTTTATTTTTGCGATTATAGGAGAAGAACTTGGATTAATAGGATGTGCGACTATTATTGCTTTGTATGTAATATTTATATTAAGAGGAATAAGAGTATCAGTAAGAGCTAAGGATACATATGGTTCCTTGCTTGCATTAGGAATAACATCTATAGTAGCTGTTCAAGCTATAATTAATATAGCAGTTGTATCAGGAAGCATGCCGGTTACTGGAGTGCCACTGCCATTTATTAGTTATGGTGGATCAGCACTTATATTTAATATGTTTGCAATGGGCATTTTGTTAAATATATCAAGAAGTAAGTAACTTCAATGAAATAAATAAAAGTAAAGACATGATTAATCATGTCTTTACTTTTATTTAGATAAACTTTAATGAATATATAAAGAAAAGTAAAATATAAACTTATTATTCCAAGGTTATAGAGAATTTTTGGTGAAAATTTATATAAAAAGTGGTATTATATAAGGAGTAAAAAAAATATAAGTGGTGATTATATGAGTGAAGGTAAGAATAAGAATATTTTAATTAATAGAGAAAAGTTAATAAAAAAAAGGAAGAGAAAGAGAGTTTTAAGAAGAGTAGTAGTTATATTTACAATATTAATTATTATTTTAATGACTGTGGCAATAAAGACGAGATATTTCAATATAATTTCTATAGAAGTCACTGGGTTAGTAAATATAAATAAGGATGAAATAGAAGCACTAACTCCATTTAAAGTAGGTGATAATATATTTAAGGTTAATATAAGGAAGGCTATAGAAGGTATAAAATCTATTTCATATGTAGAAGATGTTAATATAAGTAGAGAACTTCCAAATAAAATTGTGATTGATTTAAAGGAAAAGTATGCCAAATATTACATAAAGCAAGAAGAAAAAATTATTCTTTTAGATTCTGATGCTACAGTAATAGAGGTTAAAGAAAATATAGACTTACTAGAGTTAATTGAGCTTAAGGGAGTATACCATGAAAATATACAGTTAGGTGAAAAAATAGAATTTGAAGATGAAAGAAATATTGCTGTGTTAAAAGACTTTTATGATTTGAGTAATAGGAATAATAGTGAAATAGATTTTCAAATATTAGATATTGCATCTATTCTAGATGTAAAGGTTTATAGTAATGCTATAGAAGTTAGAATAGGAACAATAGAAAATATTGAGGAGAAAATAAATGTAGCTATTAACATAATAAAATCTCAAGGACTAATAGATAAAGAAGGATACATAGATGTAAGTTTCAAGGGAAATCCTGTAATGAAAGTAGAGTAGGAGGAATACTATGAAAAAATATACATCCAAGGTTTCTATTGCCTTTGTATGTGCCTTGTTAGGATTTATGATCACATATCAATTTAAGATTGTAAATAATAAATCAGGCGAAGAAAATCTAAATAAAAATAATGCAGATATAATATTGCAAAACGATCAACTTACAAAGCAAAAGGATGAGTATGCAGAAAAGCTAGAAGAGGTTGAAAAGAAGTTGAATCAATATGAAACTGCAGCAGCTAGTAAAGACGATGAGGGTAAGGTACTATTAGAACAATTAGAGATGTTAAGAAATGTTAATGGTTCAACAGATCTTATTGGAGAAGGTATAACTGTTTACATAACTCCAAAGGCAGTTTTATTAAATGGTACTCCACAAGGACATTATATACAAGACTTAGATTTAGTTGATATAGTTAATGAATTATATGCAGGTCAAGCAGAGGCAATGTCTATAAATGATATTAGATTGCGAGCAAGATCAGGAATAAGAACAGCAGGTAATGCTATAGTAATTAACAATCTTAGAATAGATCCCAATAAACAAGTTGTAATAAAGGCAATAGGTAACAAAGTTTTATTAGAAGCAGCAATTTCATTTGCTGGGAATATACCGGAGCTATTAACTAAAACTTGTGATATAAAATGGGAGTTAAGTGATGCAGTAAAGATATCTAAATCTAGTATACCTGTAGAAGAGTTTAAGTATGCTAAGCCAATAGATAAATAATTAGAAAGGTAGAGAAAATATGATAGCATTAATTGGTTTAATATTAGGTATAGTTGTGGGACTTGTATGGAATATAAACATACCGCTAAAGTTTTCACCGTATATATCTGTTGCTATATTTGCCTGTTTAGATTCTATTTTTGGAGGAGTAAGGGCAACTTTAAATAAGCAATTTAAGGCGGATATATTTTTGTCAGGTTTCTTTGGAAATGCTCTGATATCAGTAGTATTAGTTTACTTAGGTGACAAATTAGGATTACCTATATATCTTGCAGCAGTAATTGTATTCGGCAGCAGAGTTTTAAATAATTTTGCTATAATAAGAAGAATTTTATTAGAAAAAGTTAAACATCATTAAGGGGTAGAAGTATGAAGAATAATGAAGCAGCAATTTTTGTATTCGTAGCTTCTGTGGTTATGGGTATATTAATTTCTATGAATCTTAACTTTGGATCTAATAGTCAGGTATTTCTAAATGTTGAGGAGTATAATGAAGCTTATAATAAAAGAAACACTTTATATAAAGAAGTTACAACCTTAATGGATAAATATGAGGAAAGTGTAGAAAAACTAGCAGATTATAAAATAGATTTTAAAAATGACAAAAACGTAATTGCCCAAATATCTCAGGAATATCATAACTTCAAGATAGATATGGGGCTTGAAGCAGTTCACGGGGAAGGCATTAGAATAATACTAAATGATGCTACTAATATTGAATTCGGACAGTATCATGATGCAACTAAATTAGTACATGATTATGATTTATTATATATCATAAATGATTTGAGAAATGCAGGTGCAGAGGCTATTGCTATAAATGGTCATAGAATAGTATTTGACACTGATAGTTTGTGTACAGGAGTAACCGTTGATTTAGGTGGTATAAAGGTAGTTGCACCATTTTATATAACAGCTATAGGAAATAAATCAGTGATGAATAGTTATATGATAGAGTCAAATTCCTATTATAAAAGATTATCTTTAACAAGGGAAATTGAAAGGGAACTTCAGCAGATGGATAACATTGAAATTCCTGCTTATAATGGTGTATTTAGTGATAAATATATGAATAAACGTACAAGTAAATAATGTGGGTTAGAATCAAATATTAAAAAATTCTATTAGTGTAGGTGGAGGATTATGGATATTTCAAGCAACATAAGTGAAATAAGAAAAATTATTCCTGAGAACATTAAACTTATATGTGTTTCAAAAACAAAACCCTTAAAGGATATTTTGGATGCATATAACTTTGGTGAAAGAGATTTTGGTGAAAATAAGGTGCAAGAGCTTATAGAAAAGTACACTGAAGCACCAAAGGATATAAGATGGCATTTAATAGGAAAACTTCAAAGAAATAAGGTTAAATATATAGTAGGGAAGGTAAATCTTATACATTCTCTTGACAGTATAAAATTATTAGAAGAGATTGAAAAGGTATACAGGAGAGAAAATGAAACTGCAGAAGTCTTAATACAAATTAATATTGGAAGAGAAGAAAGCAAAAGTGGAGCTCTTATGGAAGATTTACAAGAATTATTGATTAGTTGTGAGAATTGTAGTAATGTAAAAGTAAAAGGATTGATGGCTATTATTCCTAAGGGAGACATCAATGAGAATAAGATTTGTTTCAAAAAAATGAAAAATATTTTTGATGAAATATCAGCCAGAAAATTTGTGAATATTTCCATGGAATACTTATCAATGGGGATGTCATCAGATTATTTGGAGGCTATTGAAGAAGGTGCTAATGTTATTAGAATTGGTAAAGATGTATTTGGAAGAAGAGAATAAAAAATGAAATTGGGGGAGTAGAAATGGGAAAAGGTTTCTTTGATAAGATAGTAAATAGTTTAGTTGGAGAAGATGTAGATGAATTTGAAAATGGAGAGGAAGTAGATGAGGAAGTAGATGAAGAAGGCACTGAACCTATTGAAATAGCTTCAGTAAGAAGAAATAACAAGGTGGTAAACATTCATAGCAATGCATCAACTAAGATTATAATTTATAAACCGGAAGAATTTAGAGAAGATGCTATGACAATTTGTGAACATTTAAAAAATAGAAAAATTATAGTGGTTAACGTATATCAAATTGAGAGGACAGTGGCACAACGATTACTAGATTATATAGGTGGTGCAAGTTTCGTACTAGGTGCAGAAATACAAGAAGTAGGAAAGGGTATATATATCATATCTCCATCAAATGTTGAGGTTAGCAATTCATTTAAATATGAACTTCAGCAAAATAAAGAAATATTTGGATTTATGAAATAGTAGGTGAAAGCAATGATTAGATGGACAGTATTAACAATTATTAGAGTCGTAGAGATAGCTATCTTAATAAATGTATTATCATCATGGATACCTAACTCAAAAGGAACAAAAATAGTGCAAATAACAGAAATAATATGTGAACCTTTATTAGGACCAGTTAGGGCAATGTTTTTAAAGGTATTTCCTAATATGATGATAGATTTTTCACCAATTGTAGTGATTTTAATTCTAGATTTTATTAGAATGGGATTTAGTACATTTTAATTGTAGATGAGGGTATAGTAGTGACAAAAAAAGAATTTATGAATTTCTTCAGAGATGAGGATAGTGTGGTAATTTCATCATTATATGATAAGTTACTTTTATGCAGTAAAACAGAAAAATGTATATATTCAACAGAATTTTTAAATCCAAAGATTTGGACTAAATTAAGGTGTATTACAAAAAATATGGAAGTTAACTTAGGGACCAAAGGAATTAGCGAAGATAGTGATAAAAAGATAATTGCCTTCTATAAATTTCAAGAGCCTAGTAGTTATCCAGTAAGGTCGCTTAAAGTAACTAACAAGTCTAAATTTAAGACACTAGAACATAGAGATTATTTAGGCGCGCTAACTTCTCTTGGAATAAAGAGAGAAAAATTTGGGGATGTTTTAGTTGTTCATAATAGTGCATATTTTTTAGTGTTTGAAGACATATTAGAGTATATTTTACACTCCTTAGATAAAGTTTCTAACTGTCCGTGTGATGTAGAAATTGTAGATATGGAAAGTAAATATTTTAATAGAACACATTTGAAAGCTTTAGATATAATAACTACATCCTTAAGAGCAGATTGCTTAGTTTCTAGTATATGTAATATTTCTCGAAGCAAGGGCGAAGGTCTAATAACTTCGGGAAAGGTTTATTTAAACTATGAAGAACTTCAAAGAAAAGATAAGTTAATAGAGACTGATGATACTATTACCATAAGAGGCTTTGGAAAGTTTAAATTTAAAGAGATTATTGGGGATACCCAAAAGGGCAGACTTAAGGTGAGAGTAGAAAAATACTTATAAAATGAGGGGTGTACTATATGAGGCTTACAGTTGATGATATTGAAAATAAAGAATTTAAGAAGGCCATGAGGGGATACAATATCGATGATGTTGATGAGTTTCTAAATGATATTATAGAAAGTTATGAACAGGTTTCTAAGGAGAACTATAAATTCAAAGAAAAGATAACTTCTTTTGAAGAGAAAATTATTCATTATAAAAAGTTTGAGGATACAATTCAAAACACATTGGTACTGGCTCAAAGTGCCTCAGAACAAACTAAGTTAGCATCACAAAAGGAAGCTGATATAATACTAAAGAATGCAAATGATTCTGCTCAAAGAATGATTGATAAAGCCAATACAGATGTTTTAACAATAAGAGCAGAATATGAAAAAACAAGACAAGAATTTGAAAAATTTAGGTCCATATATAGGAACTTTATGAATAGTCAAATTGATATGTTTGAAAGATTAGAAAAAGATTTTGATAGAGGATTTAACATAGGAATTGCTCAAAGAACTATGTTAAATAAAGATATTGATTCAGTTTCAGAGGAAAAAATCAAGGATGAAGCAATGAAAGATAATATGGTTGTTTTAGAGGTTGGAAGTGACTTAAATAAAAATATAGCAGAAAGCTTAGAAACTACTAGATTTTTTGATGTTAAAAGTTTTGATTTAGAATAATAGAGGTAAGTCAACAGCCCACTACCCTAAAGGGATAGGGGCTTGGGGCGACAAGCCCTAAGTGTCTGCTCTGAAAGTAGTATTGTCTAGCCTTCGGGCAAAGATGATGGTTGAATAGCCTCAGTAGTC
>JAVXGR010000012.1:0-30558 GCA_036657335.1 Clostridium sp.
CTTTGCCCGAAGGCTAGACAATACTACTTTCAGAGCAGACACTTAGGGCTTCGCCCCAAGCCCCTATCCCTTTAGGGCAGTGGGCTGTTGACTACTATATCAAAACCCTCTAATAATCTTACTACATCAGGGTACGAGAAACTGGCTTTTTTAATTATGTTATATCTTGGATCTATATTATACTCTGTAGCTTTAGAAAAATTACTTTTGCTTAAATTACAATTTTGAAATCTTGATCCACTTAATATAGATTTAGAAAAGTCACTTCCACTTAAATTAACATTTATAAAATCACATTCTTTTATATTATTTTCTAAAAAGCTTGTTTGCTTTAAAGATATATCTGAAAAATTACAGGATTCAAGATTACACCCTGAAAATTTTATTTTTAAAAATGTATCCTCACAGCTTGAAAAATTGACACCAACTAACTTACATTCTTTAAAATTAACATCTTGTAACCTTAAATACTCAAACTTTGTCATAGAAAAATTACAATTATCAAATTCACAGTTATCAAATAAACACTCTTTTAATTTTATATTAGAAAAATCACAACTTTTAAATACACTATCATAAAATTTCTTGTATTCTATATCCATAGCATCCTTTATATTGTTAAATTTTTCTTCATTATATTCACTTTTAGTAAACACTATATTATACACATCCTTAAATTTAATACTGTCATTATATTTTGTCAGTTTATTCTCATACTTAAGTCCCTATTTATAAAGTTTAATTTTAAAACATACTACCAATTATCACTGTATAAAATATCATAATAACAGAATTAAAGCTATAAAGAATTTTATTATCAGTAACTTTAATATTATTATGATTAAACCCCAGTAAATTTTACCATGCACCTATTTTTTGAAATATAGGTACATGGTATTATCAATCTCCTATAATATTTATTAGTAGTGTTGGGTACCTATTTAATCCACTCATATTACTACTGCTACAAATAATACTCAGAGTATTGTACCTGGTGTAATTTAAGCCAGTCCTAAAATCCTCACTGCACTTGCAATAATAAAACACAATATAATACCACAAACTGTAGGAACTAAGAATGAAACTAATGTCCATTTTAAGCTTTGAGTTTCTTTTTTTATAGTAAGGCATGTAGTACTACAAGGCCAATGCATTAAACAAAATACCATGGTACACAGTGCTGTTAACCATGTCCATCCATTATCTACAAGTAAAGTTTTTAATTGTACTAAATTATCAAGTTCAAGCAAACTGCCAGTTGACATATAGCTCATTATAATTATAGGAAGCACAATTTCATTTGCAGGAAACCCTAATATAAATGCCATTAAAATATACCCATCTAATCCTATTAAATAAGCAAATGGTTGTAAAAAAACTGCACAATGATCTAATACACTTAAATTTCCTATATTCACATTTGCCATTATCCATATAATTAACCCTGCTGGTATAGCTACTGCAACTGCTCTTCCTAAAACAAATAAAGTTCTATCAAATATTGAGCGTACAATTACACGTCCAATTTGAGGTTTCCTATAAGGTGGCAATTCTAATGTGAATGATGAGGGTACTCCCTTTAACATAGTCTTAGAAAGAATCCTTGATATTACTAAGGTCATAAATACTCCTAGTACTATTACTAAAAGTAACATGAGAGTTGATATTACTGATTTAAATGGCCCAATAAATACGCCTGCAAAAAACATACTAATTATAGCTATTAATGTAGGAAATCTTCCATTGCATGGCACAAAATTATTTGTAATTATGGCTATCAACCTCTCTCTTGGTGAATCTATTATTCTGCACCCTATAATACCAGCAGCATTACATCCAAATCCCATACACATAGTCAATGCTTGTTTCCCACATGCACAGGATTTTTTAAAGAAGTTGTCCATATTAAATGCTATCCTTGGTAAATATCCAAGGTCTTCACATAATGTGAATAAGGGAAAGAAAATTGCCATTGGAGGCAACATCACAGCTATAACCCATGCTAGTGTCCTATACATCCCCTCTACTAATAGTCCATTAATCCAACCCGGAGCTCCTATATAGTTAAAAAATATAGTTATTTTATCCTCTATAGTAAACAAGAACTTTGAAAGCATCTGAGAAGGATAATTTGCCCCCTCTATTGTAAGCCAAAATATACAGCCTAATATTAGGAGCATTATTGGAAATCCAAAAGTCTTAGATGTTAATATTTTATCTACCTTCCTGTCAAAATCATTATATTTTTTATTTTCTAGAGTAATTACCTTACTACATATTTCCTCCGCTTTATGAACTATAGTTGATACTATTTTATCTCTTAATTCTTGGTTCTTAAAATCCCCTTCCTCAAATTTCTTTTTTGCATCATCAATTCTCTTAGATAACAATTCATACCTTAGAAAATCTACCTCTAAATATTCCTTAATAGCTATTATTAGAGTCTCATCCCCCTCTAGTAGTTTTAATGCAACCCATCTACTATTTAATTTTCCCATTAAAATTAATTCTATTGATTCTTGAATCTTTTTAATAACCTCTTCTATGGTTTTATCATACATAATTTCAATTGGATTAGTTTTTATATTGCAATTGCTTACCTTGTATACCTTATCCATAAGTTCAGTTAATCCAATATTAGTTCTTGCACTAGTTCCAACTACCGGTATTCCCAGCTCTAATGATAGCTTTTCTAAATCTATATTTATTTTCTTCTTTTTTGCTTCATCTAGAAGATTTACACAAAGTACTATATTCTTAGTTATCTCCATTGTTTGTAATACCAAATTCAGATTTCTCTCAAGACATGTTGCATCAGCAACAACTATTGTTACATCTGGATTTCCAAAACATAGAAAATCCCTTGCAACCTCCTCCTCAGCAGAATTGGCCATTAAGGAATAGGTTCCCGGTATATCCACCATAACAAAATTTTTACCCCTATGTTTATAAACCCCCTGAGCATTACTTATTGTCTTCCCTGGCCAATTTCCTGTATGCTGATTTAAACCAGTTAAAGCATTAAACACCGTACTTTTACCCACATTTGGATTTCCTGCTAAAGCAACCACTACATCCTCAGGTGTTTCACGCATAACTATAAAATCTTTTTCTAAAATTCCCTTACCTGTAGATTTATTTGTTAACCCCATATTAATCTCCCCTAAAATTCATATTTATCTTAAAGAGCCACAATAAGGTACTGGATTATGTTATTATAGCTCTTAATATTCAAATATATATATCTTTTACAAAGTATTCTCAGGCTCAATGAGTATCTTTGATGCTTCTTCTGATCTTAATGCAATAACTGCCCCTCTAATATAATAAGCAGTAGGATCACCTGATGGACTCTTATATAAAACCTCTACTAATGTATCTTCTATTAATCCTAAATCAAGCATTCTCCTTCTTATAACTCCATCACAGATCAATGCCCTTACCCTGCCTTCTCTTCCTAATCTCAAAGTGTTTAATGATCTTAAATCCTGTTTCATAAAATCACCTCCATATTTCTTCTGTTTTATTAGTGTAGGGCAATTTTCTTTCCCTACACTAATATACGAGATATAAATATACTTTGTTACAAATATACTATTATGATATATATATTAGAGGAGTAAAATTTATGGATAACCCAGAAATATTTCGTACAGTGAGAGGCTACCAACTAAAGGAATATAAGAATAATACATTGACCTCATCTATGGAGGATTATCTTGAAATGATATATAGAGTAACTAAGGATAATGAATATTTAAGGGTTGGAGAACTTGCTAAATTACTTCATGTAAAACCATCATCATCTACAAAAATGGTAGAAAAACTAAGTAATCTAGGCCTACTTGATTCTAAAAACTCTAGCATACTCATATTAAGTACTGAAGGAAGAAAGATAGGAGAATTTTTACTAAACCGTCACAACATTATTGAAGCCTTTTTAAGATTAATTACCTCAAGTGATAATATATTAGTGGAAACTGAACTAATTGAACATAATCTTTCAAAGAACACTGTAGAATCTATAATAATATTTAATGAGTTCTTTAAGCAAAATCAAGATATTTATAATATTTTTTTAGACTTTAAAGATAATTATAAGTAACTATTACCATAGTAAAAAGGCACTTATTTAAACTTAGGTTCTTGCTGAACTTTTGGTAAATAAACCACTTTAATAAAGGCGAATGTATTAATATAATTCATTCGTCTTTATTAATTTTTGCAAGTTAAAGGTCTTTTCTTTGAAAATTATAGTGCCAATGGAAGCACTAATCTTCCACTTGATATTCTAAATTTGAAATTATAGATTTCAAGAAATAAATCATAAATTATTAGACCTTATTAAGGTAAAATCTTCATATACTAAAAGCTTTGCAAAGTTATCTAATTCCCTTTTATATTCCTTAGTTAAATCATCTCCAACTCCTTCTAAACTTTTAATGTTTTTATCCAGAGTGTTATCCATAACTGCTGTACCCCTAGGATATTTACTTAAATCTCCTTGTATTCTTAGATAATAATAATTTTTATTTACTGACTTATAGGTAGTTCTTAGTTGATAGTCTACAGCATCCGATACTCCAGACATATTTATATTAAATAATGGTATTGCCCATTTTAAAGCCCCAGAATTTTTATTTATTTCATAGTTTTTTTTATATACTCCAGTTCCTAAGGACAATATTATTACTTTATTTGCATTGATATTTTTTTTAAGCTTGCTAGCCTCTACATATGCGCACATAGTAGGATTATTTGCAAAAACCCCGCCGTCTATCATTATATATTCCTTCTTAGCAATTGATTTTATAATTGCAGGCTCAAAGTAAGTTGGTGCAGCAGAAGTACTTTTTATAACATCCCTTATATAAAAGTCTTTATTTTCATCCTCAATTGCACTGCTTTGATTAAAAAACATTGTTTTATTGCTTTTAATATCATAAGCAGTAATTAAACAAGGTTTTAAAAGTTCACTAAGTTTGCTATCCCCAAATATATCTCTTGCTTTTTTCTCAATGAGCTCTGAGGAATACTTACTCCCACGTATACCCATTACTGAAGATATAATATGCGCTATAGGTTTGTAAAATATATCTCTACCCTCATTCTTATAGAATTCATAAACTTCCTCTGCTGAAAACTTCGCTCTATTAGCTCTCTTCTCATCTTTATATAAATATAATGCCGTTAATATTCCTCCTGTACTTGTGCCAGCTATAAAATCAAAATACTCTCCTATACGAGCATCTTTTCTACCACTATATTCCTGTATCAGTTTCTCTAATGTAATAAGTATTCTTGAGGGTATAACCCCTCTAATCCCACCACCATCAATAGAAAGTATCCTTATTAACTCCATTAATTCGCCCCTATATTATTACTTAATATTATAATATTATTTTACTTACACTTTGTGAATTTAAGGAAATTTTTTTCATATTTATTCCCCCTTCTCACTACTATAAAGATTTCTTCCATTAAATTTTACTGCCGTATTATTGCCCTACATTGATCTTAGCTTAATATTAAAAGTTATAAAAAATCCACTTAATAACATATAACATGTGACATTAAGTGGATTATTATAACATATTCTTTATTTAAATAAATTTTATTTTTCTCTAGTAGCTATTTCTTCTACTATTTTTAATATAAAATCAGTTAAATTAACTGAACCTTCATCACCATTTTTACGACTTCTTACTGAAACTGCTTTATCTTCTGCTTCCTTTTCTCCTACAACTAAGATATAAGGAACTCTCTCATTACGAGCTTCTCTAATTTTATATCCAATTTTCTCTGCTCTATAATCAGATTCAACCTTGATATTATGCTTTCTAAGCTCTTTATAAACTTCATCAGCATAATCATGATATTTCTCTGATATAGGAAGAAGTTTAACTTGAACTGGTGCAATCCAAGCTGGGAATGCTCCAGCATATTTTTCAATAAGCATAGCTAAAGTTCTTTCATAACATCCAAGAGAAGTTCTATGAATTATATACGGATACTGTTCCTCTCCATTTTTATCAGTATAAGTCATCCCAAATCTCTCTGCTAATGAAAAATCTATTTGAACTGTTATTATTGTATCTTCTTTTCCATGAACATTTTTAAACTGAAGATCTAGCTTTGGACCATAAAATGCCGCTTCTCCTATAGCTTCAGTGTAATCAATATCAAGATGATTTAATATTTCTCTCATCTTATCTTGAGTTGCATACCATTGTTCTGGTTTATTTATATACTTATCCTTATTATTTTCATCCCATAAAGAAAATCTATATGAAATATCACTATCAATACCTAAAGTTTCCATCATATAGTTTATTAAATCCACAACACCTCTAAACTCTTCTTCTAATTGATCTGGAGTACAAACTAAGTGTCCTTCAGAAATAGTGAATTGTCTTACACGAATTAATCCATGCATCTCCCCTGAAGATTCATTTCTAAACAGAGTAGAAGTTTCACCATATCTTATTGGTAAATCTCTATAACTTTTCTTATCAGCCTTATAAATCATAAATTGGAAGGGGCAAGTCATTGGACGAAGCGCAAAAACCTCTTCTGATTTTTCTTCATCTCCAAGTACAAACATGCCATCTTTATAATGATCCCAGTGACCTGAAATCTTGTATAAATCACTCTTAGCCATTATTGGAGTTTTAGTCAACTGATAGCCTCTTTTTTCCTCTTCATCCTCAACAAATCTTTGAAGAGTTTGAACTATCTTAGCTCCCTTAGGCATTAACAATGGAAGTCCTTGTCCTATACACTCTGCTGTTGTAAAGAGTTTTAGCTCCCTTCCTAACTTATTGTGATCACGTTTTTTAGCTTCTTCTACAGCTTCAAGATAAAGATCAAGCTCAGATTTTTTAGTAAATGCAGTTCCATATATACGAGTTAACATCTTGTTTTTCTCGCTACCCTTCCAATAAGCACCTGCAAGCTTAGTTAACTTAAAAGCCTTTATTGTTTTCACTCCTAATAAGTGAGGTCCTGCACAAAGATCCACAAAATCCCCTTGCTTATAGAAACTTATAACTTCCCCCTCTGGTAAATCCTCAATAAGCTCTACCTTATAAGGCTCTTCTTTTTCATCCATAAATTTAATAGCTTCTTCTCTAGGAAGTTCAAATCTTTCAATTGCTAAACCTTCCTTAACTATTTTTTTCATTTCTGACTCAATTTTCTCTAAATCCTCATTAGAAAATCCGCCTTCTATATCAAAATCATAATAAAATCCATTATCTATAGCAGGTCCTATTGCAAGCTTTGCAGCTGGAAATAATCTCTTTACAGCTTGAGCCAATACATGAGTAGCTGTATGCCTAAATGCTTTTTTACCATCTTCATTATCAAAAGTTAATATACTAAGTGCACAATCTTCTTTAACTATAAAACGAAGATCTACAACCTTTCCATTTATAGTTGCAGCAGTTGCCACTCTTGCAAGCCCCTCTGAAATACTCTTTGCAATGTCTAAAATACTAATCTCATTTTCAAACTCTTTAAAAGACCCATCTTTTAATGCTACTTTAATCATTTAAAAAACTCCTTTCAAATATTATTAAATATTATTATAAAACAAAAAACCCGTCTCTTTTCACTTCTGAAAAGGGACGAGTTATATACCCGTGGTTCCACCCAAATTGTCCTGGTTTAATAAAACTAAGACCACTTTAAAATGACTATAACGTTGTCACCGGACTTTATTAGAGTCCCTCCAAGTTAGTTTTCAGTATGACCTTTTAAAAGCACTTCCAGCTACAGTACTTTCTCTCTGTAAAATAGTTTATATACCTACTTTTCTCATCATAGGGATAAATATATTCATTTTTTCTATTATACCACATATTTTAGATTTTAAACACCCATAAAATAAACTTTCCGATTAAGAATAAATTATTTTAACTAAACATTTTCTCTAAAAATTATTTTACAATCCCATAGGATGTATCTTCTGATGATTTTATGTATTAACAATCTTTTATAATATTCTTCTAGCTACCTTTTTTACAATTTAAAATCACCAGTGTTAAAATAAATATACTTAAATCAATTAAACTTTTCATCAGTATCTTATTCCTTCAATATAAATTAATATTTTTACATTGTATACACTTGTACATTTATGTATTTTTTATCTTTTTCATGAATATATTTATTATTACACTAGTAATTGTAAACATATTGAAAAGGTAGTATACTTTAATATGTTCACATAAAAATTTTAAATTAATTAAGGAGGAATTTACAATGGAAACGCAAAGCTCAATGAAAAAAAGGAAATTAAGTTTTCCCACAGCCTTTACAGTACTATTTATTGTTTTAATTTTATCAGCTATTTTAACATTCATAATACCAGCTGGTTCCTATGTTAAACTAAGCTATGATAGCGACAAGAGTATATTCACAACGCTTAATCCTAGTGGTGAAATAACAGAACTACCAGCTACACAGCAAACATTAGATAAACTCAACGTAAAAGCCACCCTTGACAAATTCACAGATGGAAGTATTACGAAACCCATAGCTATTCCTGGGACCTATGAAAAGATAACGCAAAATCCTCAAGGTCTTAAAGAAATTATTACCTCACCTATTGAAGGTGTATACGACACTATAGATATCATTATGTTTGTATTTATTATTGGTGGAGTAATCGGAGTATTAAATTTCTCTGGTGCTTTCAATGCAGGTATTGCCAGCCTTTCCCGTATAACTAAAGGAAAGGAATATATGTTAATAGTTTTCGTTACATTCTTAATAGCCCTAGGAGGTACGACCTTTGGGCTTGCAGAAGAAACTATTGCATTATATCCTATATTAGTTCCAATATTTTTAGCTGCCAAATATGATGTTTTGGTCTGTATAGCTGCTATTTATATGGGAACCTCTGTAGGTACTATGTTCTCAACAGTGAATCCATTTTCAGCTGTTATAGCCTCTAATGCAGCTGGTATTAATTTTACTGATGGCTTAGGCTTTAGAGCAATAGCCTTAATAATAGCACTTGCTATCACTTTAATTTATATACTTAAGTATGCTAAAAAAGTAAAAAATGATCCAAGTAAATCTCTAGTATATGATCTAAAAGATCATATAGAAGAAAAATTTGCTTCCCATGGTGAAGCACCAAAACTAACATTAAAATTAAAATTAATGCTTATTATATTTGCCTCAACCTTCGCTATAATGATTTATGGTGTTTCTTCTCAAGGTTGGTGGTTTACTGAGATGACCGCTCTTTTCTTAGTATCAGGTATAATCATCGGGGTATTATCTGGTATGGGTGAAAAACAATTTGTTAATAAATTTGTAGCTGGTGCTGGAGACTTAATAAGTGTTGCCCTAGTTATAGGTGTTGCGAGAAGTATAAATATAGTCCTAGAGAACGGTGGAATAGCAGATTCCATACTTAACTTCTGTTCAACTTCAATTTCTGGAATGAATAGCAATATATTTATTATTTTAATGCTTATAGTATTTATAGTACTAGGTTTCTTTATACCTTCTTCTTCTGGACTAGCTGTATTGTCTATTCCAATAATGGCTCCACTTGCTGATTCAGTAGGTCTTCCAAGAGAAGTTATAATTTCTTCTTATTTATATGGAATAGGTTTAATTGCATTTATTACTCCTACAGGCTTAATCCTTGCAACCTTATCTATGGTTGATGTAACCTATGATAAATGGCTTAAGTTCATTATGCCACTCATGGGGTATCTTGCAATATTCAGTGCCATAATGCTATTAATACAGGTTAACCTTTAAATTATAAGATTTATCTGTATTAATTAAAATATTAAAATATTAAAAAACACCTATGACAGTATTACACACTATCATAGGTGTTTTTCTTTAACAAAACTGTTTTCTTTTGTAACCTACACTATATATGTTCTAAAAACAAAATTCATATCTAAATCTTATATATTATGCAGTATGAACTACTTTATATGTAGTTGCTTAAGTAAAACATATATACTCCACTAACTTCATTAAATAAATTCTTGTTTTACAATACTAATCAATGTACTTTTATCATTAAGACTTTGTTCTTCAATAACCTTCTCTAATAATGCATTTAATATTATGCCAATGTCTTTTCCTTTTACAACCCCTGCTTCAATTAAATCACTACCCTTAATTTTCAAATCCTTTATGGCATAGCATTCATTGTTTTTTATTATATCTTCTAGTATTTCTAAAGTAATATTTAGGTCCTTATACTTCTCTTTACAATATCTAGGATCTTCAGCATATATATCTGCTCTTTTTACCCTTATTAAATCTCTTAGCTTTTCTTCCCCTATTTTGTTTAGCATTTTTTTTATATACTTACAATCAGGAACTAAGGGGTACTCATGCCACTGTATTAATGTAGTCACCTTTTCAATGGTTTTATTATCATACTTCATTCTACTTAATATTTCTCTGGAAATATCCTTAGATATTAGTTCATGATTACAAGAACAATCTACACCTTCTTCAGACTTTATTTTACATCTAACTTTTCCTATATCATGAAAGAGCATAGTTAGAATTAAGTATAATGGAGTACTCTTATGCCCTTGTTTCTTTATAGCATTAGCAGATTTACAACAATGTGTAAGTACATCAAAAATATCATTAGAATTATTTTTATTAAAATACCCACATACAACTAATTCATTTATAAAATACTTTAACAACCCTAGCTCTATCAGTGTTTTTATATGAAAAGCATCATATATTAAGAGTTTGTTAAATTCATCCCTAATTCTTTCTATAGATATATTTTCAATATTGTAACTTAAATTTTTAATAGACTTAAATGTTAACTCTTCCACGAAAAATTCTAATTGAGCCATAAATCTAACAGCTCTCATCATTCTTAGAGCGTCCTCTTGAAATCTTTTATCCGGATTACCAACAGCTCTAATTACCTTACTTTTTAAATCATCAATTCCCCCAAAGTAATCTATTAAACCATCTTCATTATTATAAGCCATGGCATTAATAGTGAAATCTCTTCTTTCTAAATCTCTTCTTAGAGAACTTGTAAATTCCACTTCCTTAGGTCGTCTGTTTTTCTCATATTCCCCATCTATTCTATAAGTAGTTATCTCATATCCCTCACCATTGATCATCACAGTAACAGTACCATGTTTTACTCCAGTAGGAATAACCTTATAATTTAAAATTTTAAATATATCCATTACATTATCAGGTAATGCACTGGTTGTTATATCCCAATCCTTTGGACTTTTCTTTAATATACTATCTCTAACACAGCCACCCACAATATATGCCTCGTATCCCTTATCATTAAGAATTGTAATAATTTTACCTACATCCTCAGGTATATCAATCCTAATGTCATACATTTCTTATTCACATCCTTATAACTATGCACTTCTTTTCATTATACTTTATCATTTATTCGAATATATTCCAACTAAATAATTATATATAATATCACTTAATGAATATATATGAGGTAATCAAATAGGAGGTACAATCACAATCTTTCTCTCCACCTATGTACCACATTTACTGGAAGTATTTTTCACAACTAGGCTGTACTCCACACTTTTATCCCTTAGATTCCACCAATTTTAGGTTCAATAAAGAAAGAACCATATAAAAAAATACCATCTATCTTTAAACTTTAAAAAGTAGTTTCCTCTTCAAATATTTCTGCCTCATTATTAATATTTCTTTTTAATACTATATCTCTAATTGCAGCTACAAATAATACCAATGCACTTGCTATAACTTCAATATAAGCACTAGATAAGTTTTTGTTATTCACACTATTAGGAGATTTATCCCTTTGCTTTTTAAAATCATTCAATGCAATAATAAAAATAACAATTCCTGATAATACAAATATTTTATTAGCTAACAATAATATATTAAGAGTATCTGGTATGCCTTCCGAATAATTAGTTCCATTTATCTTATCAGATGTTTGTATAATTGTCCTCTTTAAATCCATAGTTCCTAATATTAAAGCAAAAATTGTGATATATGTTATTGCAAGAGAAATAAATTCTATACATAAACTCTGTTTTAATTCATACTTATCAACTATTTTACCAGATGCATTCTTCTGACTAGACCTAGCTCTTCTATAACCATTAATCATATATACCCTACCCAATTTCTTACTAAAAGTCTCTTATATATCTTATGTACCTACTCATATTAAGTTTACTACACTGAGGATGAATAACACTTAAATAATTACTGTTTTTTTACTAAGATATATCTCGAAATCATGTCGTGATTTTGGAGTTGACTGCTTAAAAATCTGTATCCATACGGTTTTATAGGCATTTATTTTTATTTTAAGCTGAAAATTTAAGGCTAAAAACACTGTTTTTTTATTAGGGACTATGGCAAAATGATTAGTTATTAATCAGGAAGGACGCTCCTTTTCTATCTTAAATGATAAAATCACAGCAAGTTAGAAAATAAAGTTCAATTTGTTATTGCAATTGGTCTTATATTATTAGTTCTATATAATTCAACATAAAAAGAAGTCCCCTTAGGAACTTCTCTTCACTTATACATATTCTTGATTTACTTATTTTTATACTGGTCTCTTTCTTCTAGTTGAACTTGAACTCCTAGAACTAGAGCTTGAATTTGAATTAAAGCTTCTAGAACTTGAGTTAGAACCTCTAGTATTTGAACTTGAACCCCTAGAATTAGAGCCCCAATTTCTTTTTGATTTCTTAGTAGAACTACTACTTCTATCACTTTCCTTCATCATAGTTGGTGTTCTATTAGTACTTATTTCATATGGATTGTTTTCCATTAAAGGTATTATCTTTCCTATAAGTTTTTCTATGCCCTTAAGATCTTTCTTTTCATCTTCATCACAGAAAGACAATGCAATTCCACTAAGTCCCGCTCTTCCAGTACGTCCGATTCTATGTACATAAGTTTCTGCTAAATCAGGTAGGTCAAAGTTAATTACATGAGATAATTCATCTACATCAATACCTCTAGCTGCAATATCCGTTGCAACTAAAACTCTTATTTTTCCTTCTTTGAAGCTACTTAATGCTAATTGTCTTGCATTTTGAGACTTATTACCATGAATAGCCTGTGCTTCTATTCCTGAATTAATAAGATCCTTTGTAATAGCATTTGCACCATGTTTAGTTCTTGAAAATACTAAAACAGATTTAATTGATTCATCCTTAAGCAAGTGAGTAAGTAAAGATTTCTTATCTTTTCTACCAACAAAGTATACACCTTGTTTAATAGCATCTATTGTAGATGCTACTGGCGTAACCTCTACCTTTACCGGCTCTCTTAAAATAGTATTTACTAGCTTTGATATTTCAGAAGGCATAGTTGCAGAGAAAAACATAGTCTGTTTTTGTGCTGGCAACTGTGCTATTATTCTTCTTACATCATAAATCATTCCCATATCAAGCATACGATCTGCCTCATCAAGTACAAAATGTTTTACATTTTCTAACTTAATATATTTCTGATTAAGTAAATCAATCATTCTACCAGGTGTTGCTATTAATACATCTACTCCTGCTCTAAGTGCAGTTGTTTGAGGTCTTTGTGATACTCCACCAAAAATAACTGTGGTTTTAATATCCATATGTTTTGAATAAGAATCAAAACTCTCCCCTATTTGTATAGCAAGTTCTCTAGTAGGTGCTAGCACTAGTGCTCTAATAGGTCTTACTCCCTTTGTAGTTCTCTCGTCATTAAAAATATTTTGTAATATTGGAATAGCAAACGCAGCTGTTTTTCCTGTACCTGTCTGTGCACACCCAAGTAAATCTTTTCCAGATAATATATGTGGAATAGCCTTCTCTTGTATCGGTGTAGGTGCTGTATATCCTTCTTCTTGTAAAGCCTTTAAAATAGGCTCAATTATATTTAAATTCTCAAATAACATTTTTTCTCCTTTAACGTCATCATTATAAATTTTAAATTCACTAAATAAAATCCCTTTTTCTATTTTGCCAGGGAAATAAAAAAAAGACTCCTTTTTGATAATATGCTCAGTTATACAACGAAACATATACCACGTGTCTCTTCTAACCATTATACATCACTTTCATAAAAATAGCCACTTTTCTTAATTAATTCAATTAATTAAGAAAAGTTACACCCTGGCTTTTTTAATCTACTTTAGATGCTATGCCTAATACTATAAAAAAATATGGTGTTGTATAATACATTGTATTTCCAAATAGAGCCGATATTAAATAGGACGCAACTGCACAAATAGAGATTATGGTGCTTAGTTTCAATGTTTTTCTTTTGTTAAATATATTTAACCCTATAATACAAATTGCTCCCATATAACATAAGAGCGAAAATATACCCAAACATGCAGCATGTTGTATATATTCATTATGTGGTCTACTTTGATTTATATCTACACTATTATATTCTTTACTAAGATTATCTGGTCCATATCCTATTAATGGCTTTTCCTTAATAAAATCAAGTGCATTCACCCAAAGTATCCACCTTGATGAACCAGCCTTACCGCTATCTTTTGATCCGGTTACTATGCTTTCAGCATCATTTTTCAAACTAGAAAAATTTTCACAAACATTCCCGTTTCCGCTTCCATTTACATATCCAGAGTTCATAAATAAACTTATTACTATAAAAATTATTAATGGTATAAATCCTTCTTTAATAATCTTCCCCCTAGACATAAAAAAAATACCTATAATAAATATTATTCCACCTAATACACCAAGATAAGAACCAAATGTATTATTGATAATTAATGCCGTAAGCATTATAGCAAATTCTGCTAAAAATATTAGGCTTAAGTACTTTTTCTCTTCTACAATTGATAATACAGCAGCTACAAGTGCTATAATTGATAAATAATACCCAAAATGATTAGTATTATGAAAAATCGAAGCATATTTCATATTCATAGAAAATGCCGATACATTCACCTCATAAAATTGTAGAATAGTAAGAAAGGCTAATATTGTTCCCACGGTTGAAAGAGTATAAAATACAATCTTTTTGTATTTTTCATTACCCAAATTTAAAGCACATATATAAAATCCTGCATATGAAATATATCTAAAAAAACCCTCTCTTCTATAATTATCTCCATAAAAAGCAAAACAGGAATTTTTAGCATTTAAAGCTGATATAAAACTACCCAATAACATTAATGTTAATAGCAAATTATGTTTGTTTTCTTTTATAAAAAGCTTTATATTTTTTTCTCTACTACTTGTTAAACTTTTAATTGCAAGGAAGAACCCAATAATCAATCCTAAATTTCCAATTTCATAAACAATTGATGATAATTCAATACCTAAATTTTCCCCAGTAATCCATGAAGTCACTGCTACAATAATAGGTGATATACTCCAATATATCATAAGTAACAATGCTAATTTTTGAAAAATTTGCTCTGGAATAACCTGAAAAAATTCCTCAAGAGTTTTACATTCTCTAATCTTTTTTATATTCATTTCCCACATCCCCCTTAAGTCAATCTATATACACCATTATAACTCTTAAATGAATATTAGGAAAATAATTCCGTTATATAGTTAAAATTCATCTCTATACTATCTATTATTTCATAAGCTCTCTATTAAATATGGTCTTGTTATTGATTTTTCACAGTTTATCATTTCCTCTGGTTTTCCTGTGAAAAGCACATTTCCTCCCTCCATTCCTCCACTTGGTCCAAGTTCTATAATATAATCCGCATCCTTCATTACATCTATACTATGCTCAACTAGAAAGAGTGTATTTCCTTCATCTACCATTTCATTGAAAATCTTCATTAGTTTTCTTACATCCTCAAGATGAAGTCCATCTGTGGGCTCATCAATTATAAAAATCTCCCCCTTTGCATTAAGTTTACTTGCAAGTTTTACCCTTTGTAGCTCACCACCAGATAAAGTTGTCATTGCCTGATTAAGATGAATGTATCCAAGCCCCACTTTTTCAAGGGAAATTAGCTTATCTATGAATTTTTCCTTGTTAAAAAATTCTATAGCCTGATCCACAGTAAAATCCATTACCTCTGCTATATTTTTACCACAGTATTTATATTTAAGTACCTCTTTAGAATATCTCTTTCCATTACAGAGCTCGCATATTGTTTCAATAGAATCCATAAAAGCCATATCAGATACTATAACTCCTTTACCTCTGCAAGCTGGACAACCACCCTTGGAGTTAAAGCTAAATAAAGCCTTTGAAACCTTATTTTCCTTAAGAAAAACTTCTCTTATATTATCAGAAATATCTAGGTATGTAGCTGGAGTTGAACGTAGATTTATACCAATATCCTTTTGATGAATTAATATAATCTCTTCCTTATATGTAGATTTAAAAAACTCCATTAAAGAGCTCTTTCCTGATCCAGCTACACCTGCAATAACTGTCAAAATTCCAAGAGGAAGCTTAAGTGAAATATTCTTCAAATTATTTACATTAGCCTTCTCAATTGAGACCCATTTAGTTGCCTTTCTTAAGTCTTTTTTAATAGGTTCTTTAGCCTTTAATAATCTACCTGTTAAATTATTTGAGTTTATTAACTCTTCATAGGAACCCTTAAAAATTATTTTTCCACCATTAGCTCCTGCCTTAGGACCCATATCAATTATAAAGTCAGCCATTTTTATAATTTCCCTATGATGTTCTACAATTAAAATTGTATTCCCATGATTTTTAAGCTTCCTTATGGATTTTCTCAAAAGTTTTATATCTTGTGGATGTAATCCAACACTTGGCTCATCTAAAACATAAACCATATCCGTTAATGCTGAGTTTATATATTTAGCAATCTTAATTCGTTGAGCTTCTCCACCTGATAATGTTCCAGTTCCACGACTTAGTGATAAATATGAAAGACCTATATCCATTAAAGCTTTTAATCTCACTATAAGTTCTTTTTTTAAATCATGTGCTAAGTAATTATCCACACCCTCAATAAATTCTATTACACAAGGTATAGACATATCAGCAACATTTGCAATATTCTTATTATTAATCTTGCAACTTCTTATTTTTTCATTAAGTCTTGAGCCACAACATTCTGGACAAAGAGCCGTTACAACCATTTTATTCAATGTTTTTTCATGTAATTTACCCTCTTTTGTATTTATTACACTTCTGTACATCCTTGGATAAATTCCCTCGAATTTTGCACTCTTAGGCCACTGTTCTGGTGGATTCTTAAGCTTAATCTGTGGAGAATATAAAAATAACTGAAGCTCCTCCTTTGAATAATCCTTTATCTTCTTATCTAAATCAAAAAGACCACTATAAGCATATCTCTTCCAACGCCATGCTCCAGTTGTAAAAGCAGGATAACTTATAACTCCCTCATCATTTAATGATTTATTGAAATCTACAAGCTTATGTATATCCAAATCCGTTACAGTACCTAAGCCATCACAGCGTGGACAAGTACCCAATGGATGATTAAAAGAAAAAGCATCAGAATATCCTACAAAAGGCTCTCCAACCCTTGAAAATAAAAGCCTTAAAAAGGGGAAAATATCCGTATATGTTCCCACCGTAGATCGAGAGTTGGTACTTGGCTTCTTTTGATCTATAACTATAGTAACTGGAAGGCTTTCTATTTTTTCAACCTTAGGTCTACCATACTTAGGAAGATACTGTTGCACAAAGCTAGGAAATGTTTCATTTAGCTCCCGTCTAGACTCTGCAGCTATTGTATCAAAACAAAGGGATGATTTGCCTGAACCGGAAACCCCGGTAAAAACAGTTATTTGCTTCTTAGGTATTTTAACAGAGATATTTTTCAAATTATTTTCATTTGCATTTACTATATTTATAAAATCACCTATATTGCTATTTACCTTTATATAACTATCCTGATTATAATCTTCCATATCTATAAATTTTCTATGTGTTTTTTCCAAATCTGCACCCCTATAAACTCTTAATTTTTAATTTTTTTACATCTATAATTAATAGTACAATTAAACTTTACAATTTATTTGTACCTTTATCTTAAATATTCAATTTTCACTTTCACCATAGTATATTTAAACTTTTTAGTCAATAACTTTATGCATCATCTTTTAAATTTAATTTTTACAAATACTGTTTTTATTCCCTTACACTAAATATAATTATTTTCTATAAAATATTCTATTTTATAGAAATAAAACATATTTAATTTTGCAGCCTATTTTCAAATAATAATTTCCATAACCTCGGGTTAATCTTTGATTTATATTAATAATATTTATTAAGTAAATTTATTAAGCTTAATAAAATCACCTATTTCATTGAATCAATTTTATGTAAAATATCAACACTAACTCTATCATGAATCTCAAAGTTGTTATTACTTATTCCAGACAAATTTACATTTAGTTCTGTATCACCATCTGCAACTATATATTCAGTATGTGAACCCATGAACACCTTGGATTTTACTATGAATTTACCTTGATTATCATAGCAGATTCCTATGTCTTCTGGTCTTACCAAAATCTCTTTACCATTATTTTCTATATAATTTGATTTACCTATAAATGAAGAAATATACCTATTATGCGGTTTAAAGTAAATTTCTCTAGGTGTACCAATTTGTGCAATTGACCCCTCTTCCATTACTACAATTTTATCTGATAAACATAATGCTTCCTCTTGGTCATGAGTTACAAAAATCATTGTGATTTTTAATTGCTTTTGCAGTTGCTTTAGTTCCTCCCGCATTTTAACACGCAGTCCTGCATCTAAATTGCTAAGAGGTTCATCTAAAAGTAACAACTTTGGTTTTGTAGCCATGGATCGTGCAAGAGCAACTCTCTGCTGTTGGCCACCACTTAAATTACCGACCTTAGACTTTTCATATCCCTTTAGTCCAACTATCTTCAAATATTTATATGCTTCAGGTATTGCATGACTTTTTTTCATTTTGCAAAGATAACGCAATCCGTAGCAAACATTCTCCAATACATTTAGATGAGGAAAAAGTGCATAACTTTGAAATACAGTAGATATTGGTCTCTCCTCTGGTGGAATGTTTGTAATATCCTCTCCATCTAATAGTACTTGTCCACCATCCGCCTTTAAAAATCCCCCTATAATATTTAAGGTTGTTGTTTTTCCGCACCCCGATGGACCAAGTAATGTTACAAATTCACCTTTTTCTACTTGCAAATTTATATTTTTAATACCGTTTTTTTCATCATATAACTTCTCAATATTATTTAGCTGTAGAAACATACTAATTCTCCCCTTATAATTAATTTTATAATTAGCTTTTAATAAATTTACCCTATGCACCCTTAATATAAATAATCATAATATAATTCTTTAACATACTACCTTTCAATATCACTAATAATTTCCATTGATTCATTATCTTTCTTAGACCTCTCAAGTATATACATAGCAATAATATTTACTGTAACTGTTACAATAATAATCATAACAGCCTGTACTGATGCTATTCCATAACGACCATTTTCTATAGATTGCAGTAATTCAACACTAGCTACATTTTTTCCTGGAGATGTTAAGAAAACAATTGCTCCAACTGCTGTCATACTAGCAGTGAATGTAGTGATAAAACATGTTAAAAATGTAGGTTTAAGCAATGGTAATATTATTCTAAATAGTGTTTGTACCTTAGAAGCCCCTAAATCTTGAGAAGCAGCTTCTATTTTTTTATCTATTGTACTAAAAGTTGCATTAGCTGATTTATTAGCCACTGATATCTGCCTAAAAGTGTAATTTAGAACTATTATTGCTGAGGTTCCTCTAATCAAAATCGGACCATGACTAAAGGCTGCAACATATCCTAATCCAAAAAATGTACCTGGAATAATATATGGTAAGGATGCTATAAATTCTATTATCTTCATTCCTTTTATTTCTCTACGATGAGTGTAGTACGAAAGTAACACTCCAAAAAATGATGCTAGTACCCCTGCAATTATAGAGTATATAACCGTTTGCCAGAAGGATTTCATCTGACTACTTGGAATATTGGTTATATTTTTTGTAGTAAACTGAATCTCACCTGTGGATGTATTTGATATTGTAGATAAAAATATATTACCGTACTTAAGTGCCATCACCGCAAAAAAACTTATAACTACACATAGTAGAATTCCTCTTATCCATTTTGGAAGGTCATACTTATAACCGCTACTGGAAAGTGATTTACTACCATCTGAAAAATTATTGGAAGATGACATATTCTTTCTATAAAAATAAAATGCAATAACTGCTGGTGGAATCATAAGCATACTTAGTGTTGCTGCTTTACCTAAACTCGAAGCTGATAGTACTTGAATATATGCCTCTGTAGCCAAAACACTAAAACGTCCTCCTATAACTATTGGTGTTCCAAAATCAGCTAAATTCATAGTAAACAATATAAATAAAACCGACATTATCCCTGGCCATGCAGCAGGTATAACAATATTACGCAATGTTTGTAATGGGGTAGCACCTAAATCTCTAGATGCTAAAATTTGCCTAGTATCTATTGTGTCCAAAGTACTTATAAGCATAATTGAAGCAAGAGACATAGATCCTATTGTTTGTAGTATAACTATACCTTGCCATCCATAAGGATTAACACTAAGATTAAATATACCATATGTAATTAGTCCACGACGCCCAAAAAGCATTATCAATGCTAATGCTGAAACAAATGGTGGCGAAATCATAGTAAGCATTAATGTGCTTCTAATAAAATTACGAAGTTGTTTTTTTGCAACAAATGCATAAAGAGCAATACAAAATGACAGTATCGTTGTGAAAACAGATGATAATGATGCTACCCAAAGACTATTTTTAATAAGCTGAAAGTTCCTTTGTGAGATCAAGTCTTTATAAAATTTTAATGTTAATTGACCCTTATCAAAAAAACTTGTAGATACTACGGAAATAATAGGATATAAGACAAATATAAGTATTCCCATAAGTATAGTTAATAATAAAATTTTATCTATTAGCGAATGTAATATGAATTTTGATGATGATTTTTTCATATGCCCTCCTAAATAAAAATAAATGGACTTTTAACAATGTTTAAAGTCCATTTATTGTAGATTTTTTTACTATTTGTCCTTTTCTCCAACCATAGTTGACCACTTTTCTAAAATAGCTTCACGATCGCATCCAAATAATGCGATATCCTGCTTAATAAGCTTAGAAGTATCTACCATTTTCATAACACTTGGAACTGATACATCTTTTCTTGCCATTACTCTAGCATCTGCAGCACTTAGGTTTTCTTGTCCTTCTTTAGAAAGCATATAATCTACAAAAACCTTTGCAGCTTCTTTATTTTTAGAATTTTCAAAAATAGCAATTGGTGCTGGAGTCCATGGGATAAAATCATCTGGAGAAATAGCCTTTACTGGATATTCGGCTTCCATTCCAAAAGTCCCCCCTGTAAGTGCTAAAATTCCTATGCCATACTCACCAGCACACACCTTTGTTCCTGGCTCACCTCCACCCTTAGCATATACATCCACATTTTTATTAATTTCTTCTAAAAGCTTCCAACCTTCTTCTTTTCCTAAAGCCTGTAAAAGTCCATTAACAATAGCATACTGAGTTCCTGAAATTGCAGGTGATGCCATGATAATTTCATTCTTGTATTTTGGGTCTGCTAAATCTTTCCATGTTTTAGGAGCTTCAATACCTTTTTCCGCAAGTATATCCTTATTTACCAAGAAACCTGCTGGTACTAATGCTAAGCCTGTCCAATATCCATCCTTATCTCTATAAGTTGGATTAATTGCATCCGCCTCAGGAGAAACATATTTTTCTAAAAATCCAAGTTCTGAAGCAGATATATAGCTATCTACTCCTCCTCCAAACCATATGTCTGATGTTGTATTTCCATCCTCTGCTTGTAGTTTAGCTAAAGCTTTACCAGTAGAAATTTCTAGAAATTCAACTTTAATACCTGTATCCTCTGTGAATTTTGCAAAACTCTTATCTGCCCCACCATAAGCCAACATTACGTTAAGAGTTGTTCCATCAAAGGGTTTTTCCTTTTTTTCTTCTACATTAGGCTGTTTTACTGATGGATCACTGGCATTATTGCCCTTGTCATTTTTAGAACACCCCGTTAAAGAAGTTATCATCATTGCACTTGCTAAAATAACTGCTAAAATTTTCTTCATTTTTTATCTCCCTTCCATTCTTGTATAGTATTTTTTTAAAATATAGAGCTTACTATATATTTACCATTTTCTAAAATAGCAGGCTTACATACACCCTTTTTAATAGTAGTTACAAAATCTTCTAATGTAGCTACTGTATCTGGTATCCACGTTGCATATTTTCCTATTTGTTCCATCCAATGAGCATCACTAGCACCAATAGGCATAAGTTCAAGCTCCGTGCAATACTCTAAAGCCTTTCTATTAGCCTCCATTGAAGTACTACCATTCAATACTTCAATCCCTGTTAACCCCTTTACTGTTTTAAGATTTTCTCCTAAACCACGATTATTATTTCTAAAAGGATGGCAGGCAAAACAGATACCACCTTGTGCTCTTACAAAATTTATAAATTCCTGAGCGCTAATACGCTCACTTGGAAAACTATCTATTCCGAATGCGGTTATATCTCCCTGTAAAGAAAAATATTCCACTCCTACGAAAATTGGAAATCCAATTTCTTTTGAATAGCTTTCCGCAAACTCACGTAGTCCCATACTATCATGATCCGTTATGCAAATAGCATCAATACCCTTACCCTTTGCATTGTTCACTATGTCCTTTAAACACATTTTACTATCTGATGAGAATGTATTCTCATGTAAATGAAGATCAACTATCATACTTTATTCCTTTCTATTTTGACATTTAAAATAACCATATTTATATATAATATAAATATGGTTAAGTTAATACTTGTCATCATATATAATTTTTTATCATTATCTGTCTTTATACTACGCGTTTTAGTATATATTATAATTGGAATTAGGTCTAATAGAAATATATTATAGGTACTGATTTAATCATAGGAATTTTCGATAGATTTACAAAAGCTTAACTTTATTTAGCCTTAATTTATTTACATCAGTCTATTTATTTTCCATAAATGACTGTGGCAAATATTGTACTGCTATACGATTTTCTGGCTTTGTGTCACAAAGATAAATAACTGCTAAGAATATCCACTCAGCCGGTTTCATTAAAATATAAATTGTATCTGCCACATAGCGTGATTGTATGTGCTTTGCAATTGGATATCCATATTTGTCATACAGATATCGTATAAAATTATGTAATCCTGGTGTCCTTTCTTCAAATATCTGCTCAAATGCATTTGCAATACAAAGCTGACGATTTACAATAACCTGGTGACCATGACGTTTTCCAAGACGAATAGGTTTAACTATCTTTTCATGTCCTCCAGCCGCAACAGTACATAAGTAATGCTCATCTCTAAAAATATTTTGTGGTCCAACATGCTTAGATAAGTTCCAGTCAGCGGTTTCCGACCACGCCTTAATTATACTATCTGGAGCTTGTCCAAATAATGCAAGTACACCTATTAAAATACCTAGAAAGGGAACTGCTAAAATCAATGCCATCCAGGGCCAGTTACCTGAATTATTCAGTAATTCATTAAATTTAGCAAGTAAGGGTTTTCCGTTGTACTTTTCATATTCCTCTCCTGTATCATGTTCTGCTTTCCACTGAATAACAAGTTCTTTCACGGTTTTTGTGGCAATTATAATGCAGTTTAATGGGAAAAGACAAAGTGCAAGAATTCCTATATCAACTTTAAAAAGTTGTACAATCCATATGCCACACTGAGCTATACCAAAATACATTGCTGAAATACTTAAAGTTACTACAAGTGGTGCCAGTTTACTTAGTGGAATAACTCTTAAAATTATATACCCAATTATAGCAATCACAGAAAGAACCACAATAGTAGGAAGCATATCCTTTGCCACGGGACTATGACGCTCTGCATTATAAAGCTGTTCCCACCAATCTGAAAATATAATATTATATAAACCTAACCAAAGGTATAAGGCTGAAAATTCTATTCCAAGAATTATGGTTGTAACTTCAATTCTTTTTCCTGCTATAATATATTCTGGATTTTGATTAGTACAAAAAAGAAAAAATAAGTTTAGCACAGTTAAAATCACAGGATAAGTTATGACTAAACTATACCCTAAAAGCAATCCACCTATTTCCTTAAAGTTACTTCCAATTAAATAGTTGCTATGAAATGCATATTTAAGCAATAAAAATACTACTGTTATAACTAGTGAAAATATCAAAGAATTTAAAATAGGTCTCTTGTAAAATACCCTTATGATACTCTTCATAAAATTTTCTATATTTTTTTGAATTTCAAATCACCACTTTTTTTTATATTAACTGAAAAACTATTACACTTACTCTTTAATTCAGCAATTATATCTGCTACCCCTTGATGTCCTTTTTTATTTGTACTTCCTGTTTCAACAATATGTAATGCGTGTTCCGGACATTCAGCAATTATTTTTTTCACACTCTCAATATCCTTATCTTTAATTGATGTTCCATCAACTACTTCAGCATCACCTTCAGCATTTTCCTGTAAATAATGACAATTTACAATACATAAACCACAACCACTACACTTTTTGTTTACGCTAATCTGTTTCATAATGATACCTCCTTGAAAAATATATTGTATATGTATTATACTTTTAAATTTTGATTCATCCTCTCTAAATACTCTTCTGCTGTTACTATCATCTCCATGGTAGATTCACATATCTCTCCATTCTTATCAACCACAGGTACATTAATAATAGCGAATTTTCTAACATTATCACCGATTGCTATTTCATTTACTGTAGTCATGTTTTCCCATTGAATATTCTTTATTTTACTATAGACCTCTGCAAATTTAGGCACAGTCCCCTGAACTATTGCTCTTCTCTTTTTTGCAACATTCACAAGCCTCTTATCTGTAAATTCATCTTTTTTCCTAATCAATAATTCAGCTTCCTCACTTCTTTCAAAAGACTTTGCATATTTTCCCAATGCTTTCTCATTCATTTTAAGAGACTTATCAGCACTATAAAATGTTTTACCTAATGCCCCTCCTAGTAATAAACCCTCAATAATCATTTTAAATTGTTTATCCAACCATATATTAATGAGTGGATATCCCCTTTCACAAGTTAATTTTTAGAGAGCAAACTAAATACCCCCTATATTCCATGCTGTTCTAACTGTATTATTACTTTCTTTATTGGTATACCCTATTATCCTTGTGAGATTATTTCTACCTTATCGCCTTGGCTACGCAACCATATATAAATTCCCTTTCCAAATACCTCTGCTACCAGAATATATGCACCATTTTCTTTAGACAAAATCTTTGCTGTTGGAAGTCTATCAAGTACCGCTTCAATGTTCTCAGCAAAATACTTAAACTTAATTTTTTGTAATTTACCACCAAACATAAATTGCACTCTTTTTCTAAACTCCCCTTCTTCAAATCTACTACTGTAGGGAATATGAAATTGTTCATCCAAAACTTTTAATTTTTTAATTCTATCTATTCGATATATGGTGGGAAAAGAGTCATTTATAACATAAAAATCCTTTATTACTTCTTCATCATCAATAAATGCCGTAAGATAGAAATAGTACTCTGAGAACATAATTCCAACAGGCTTAACTTTTCGTTTTACAGTAGCCTTTCCATTAACTTTACTATACTCTATTTCAATGTAGCGACAACTCCTAATAGCCTGTCCAATCTCCCACATGGTATCAATAAATTTTGTCTTGTGCTGTGGTTCTACATAGTGGAATAATTCATTACCAATTAGTTCTGTTATGAATTTATGATTGTTTTTAGGTATACAACATGAAATTAGTTTGCTAATAATTTCCTCCATCTGATCCTTGGTAAAAGCCCTACTATCTAATAAAATCTTACAAAGTGCAAGTACTTCGCTATTTGACAGTTTCAACTTGTAGATTTGTTCTAACCGATATCCTTTTTCAATTCTGTCATATACCACTGAACTAATATTCCCAGAATTTTCAGCATTTAATTCAAAGAAATTACGAATACTATCTATATCTCGCTGAATACTCCGTTCATTAACACCATGATTCTGTGCCTCTTGTATCTTGTTTACAATATCCCCATTTATGAGTTTCGTATATATTCCAAGAACCCTTTCAATCTTATAATTTTTCATATCCTTCATAGGCACCTCCTATCAATACTGTCCCTTAATTCTAATACTTATTATACAGTGCCATAAAGACACTTCCTGTCACTCTTATAAATTTTCACTACCTTTACCCTCTCTGTTTGTCAGTACCATTTTTACTTAATTATACTATTAATTTAGACAAACTTCACCACTAATATATATAACATCCTATACTTTTTACTATATTCACCATTTTACACATCATTTCAGCAAATGCTTTATACCCCAAAATCTTCATATTATTGCTATTTTCATTATATTATATCCTAAAAATGGGCATTAAAAAGCACCTGCTTTGAGGTGCATGAATTTTAGTCCTCTCTTGTTTGGGTAAATGAATAAGCCAATAATACTAGAATCACACCATAATTCTTGATGACCTTAAGTATTGAATCTACCATAGCTAATTCTTCTCTAATTCACCTGATTTTGTCGAAATAGCATAAGACTATGCACATAATTTATATTTTTATAACTATTCAGCTACCTAGTACTAAGTGCAATATATATACAGATAACTAGCAACATATTTTGTAAATAAATTGTATTTTTATAATTGAAGTTTAAGTATCACTATTAATTATTGGAGGTTATTAATTATTTATTAGTTTTCTACTAATAGA
Source organism: Clostridium sp. (assembly GCA_036657335.1). GTDB lineage: Bacteria > Bacillota > Clostridia > Clostridiales > Clostridiaceae > Clostridium_D. Next base: position 26,863 of record JAVXGR010000012.1, read on the forward strand.
TTTATCTATACTTAATAAGTTTCTCCACATAAGTAAATCAAAGCACCTGTGAAAAATAAAAAGATTCCTAACAAAACAGGTGTTATTAGGAATCCTTCAGTTTTTTTAGAGCTTTAGTACTTTAAAGTTTTTTAATATCTTTTTTACAAAAACTCTCTTATATTTCCTAAACTTCTTAAAAAATATTCAATAAGATATCCACTTCTAATTACTACTAAAAAACTTATTGTATATATAATTTTTTAATTCTAAGATCTTCTTTGAAGTAGACTTCTGATTTTTATCAATATCCACATTTATTATTTCAGCAATAGTTCCTGGAATTGGTGTCATAACAAAAATTCTATCTGCTAATAATATAGCTTCTTCTATATCATGAGTTACAAGAATCATTGTAATCTTTTCCTTTGACCATATTTTCACAAGCTCTTTTTGCATATTAGTACGTGTAAGCGCATCTAGTGCACCAAATGGTTCATCAAGCAACAGTATTTCTGGTTTATTAACAAGAGCTCTAGCAATACTTACTCTCTGTTGCATTCCACCTGATAACTGATGAGGAAATGCATTTCTAAAATTAGTAAGACCTACAAGTTCCATATGTTCTTCAACAGCTTTTTTCTTCTGACATTTTTCTAAATCTTTTTTTAATCCAAATTCTATATTGTCCTCTATAGTAAGCCATGGAAAAAGTCTAGGTTCCTGAAAAGCCATTCCACGCTTTATACTTGTACCCTTTATTTTCTCATCATGAAAGAAAAGTTCACCACAATATTCAGTATCAAGTCCCGCTATCAACCTTAAAAGTGTACTTTTACCACATCCGCTTGCTCCTAGTAATACAATGCTTTCACCTTGTTTTATAGTAAAATTAATATTTTCAAGTACAAGCACCTCTTTTGAATCTACTTGAAAACTTTTATGTACGGAATTACATTTTAAGATTTCTACTTTACTTGTGAATCTCTTAGTTTTTTCTCTATCTATTAATTTTACATTATCAATATATATATCATTCATATAATCACCTATATTTTAATTTTCATTAATGGATACATTCCATTTTAATAAATGCTTTTCAAAAAAAGCAAGTAACTTTTCAATTAAAATCCCAATTATTCCTATACATATCATACCAACAATCATTACATCTGGTTGGGAAATTTCTCTAGCATAAGTTATTAAAAACCCAATTCCTTTAGAAGCTGCAATCATCTCAGCTCCAACAACTGAACGCCATGCCATATCAATCCCCGAACGTAATCCAGTAAAAATAGCTGGTAAAGATGATGGCAATATTACTTTTAGCAATAGGGTCCTATTATCCTTCTCAAGTATAGATGCAACCTCCATAAGCTTTCTATCAGTACTTTTTATCCCTGATACTACATTTAACAATACAGTCCAAAATGTACCTATAACTATAAGAGCTACTTTAGATGATTCATCAATTCCTAACCATAAAATCAGTAGAGGTGTCCATGCAAGTATAGGTATAGGTCTTAAAAAACCTATTACAAGACTTAAGTAATCATCAACTTTCTTATAAAGTCCACAAAGTATTCCTACTACAATGGCCAACATTGCCCCTATAAAGAAACCCTCTAACACCCTTAAAATACTTATACCTATGTGATCCATAAGTTCACCATTTGATATCATTGTAAAAAAAGTTTTCATAACCACCGATGGTGGGGGTAAAATTGATTTTCTTACAAGTCCAATTTGACTAGCATATTCCCAAAACAGAATAATACTTATCATCATGATTATAGACCTAATTTTCCTAATATTCTTGCTAATAATAGTGGCTTTTTTTTTACTCGCATCCATTATTGAATACCAAGTTCCTTAAGAAATTTTAATTCAACACATTCCTTAGCTTGTACATCTTCACGGAGTACTCCTATCTTTTTAAGGAATTGTGAAGTATCTTCCATTGAATCAATTGACTCTTGTGTTATATTTACCACATATTGTTCCTTTTCTATAGCTTTAAGTATTATATTTTCATCAATTTTCATTTCTTTAGCTATAATTTTAGCAGCTTCTGGTTTATTTTCATTAACCCATTTCTCTGTTCTAATATAAACTTTTAGTAGTTTTTTTATAGCTTCAGGATATTTATTCATAAACTCTGTAGCAGCAATATTTATATTTATATTAGTTTTTAATCCTACAGTATCCTCAACCTGTTTACCTATATTTTCACTTTCAATAACACCAATCCACGGTTGCCATATTATTGCTCCATCTACATTGTTTGTCTCAAGTGCGGTTTTCATATCTGATGGTGGGATATTTATAACCTCAATATCTTCATCTTTCAAATCATACTTTTCAAGATAAAGATTGTAAATTCTTTGTCCAATTGTTCCAAGAGAAACTCCTATCTTCTTGCCCTTAAGCTCTTTGAAACTATTAGCCCCTGATTTATTCGTAACTACAAGACCGTAATTCTTATCTCCAATGGAATGAAGTCCAAAGGCCTTTAAATCAACTCCATTAGCCCTGCTAGAAAAAATAGGCTGATCCCCTATATGTCCAACATCTACTTTTTTAGCATTAAAAGCCTCCATTATTAATGGCCCAGTTTTAAATGCTACAAATTGAATTTTTGTATTTGTATCTTTGAACTCTTCCTGAAACCATCCCTTGTCATTTGCAACTATAGGTAATACCTGTAGTATTCCAGCACTTGGTACGTATCCAATTTTTATAGTTTCAGGATACTGTGAGTTTTTATTGGTAACCTCACCATTTTTATTTGATGTTCCACAACCAAGCAAGCACAATGAAATAGCTGTAAGTACACAAAGTACTTTTGAAAATTTATGTTTCATAATTTCCCTCCTTTAATTTTCTTATAAAATAAATAAAGTTAACTTAAATAACTTGTATTTACTAACACGATTTTAATCTTAGCACCGAAACTAAAACTTTGTCCAATACGTTTTATTGATAGTTTTACCATATTTTATTATAAAATCAAATAATGTTATTTATTATTTTAATTCCACCAATTTCAATAACGAATTAAACTGATTTCTGAATAACATCTTTTATCACCTACGACAATTATCCTACTATCTAGGGAAGTCTTTACTTTTATACCATATATCAAGCTTTGACTAACATTATTAATGTCTTTTCCCATCTTGGATATGATATTTTTAATGTTTCATGAAATATTGTACTAACATCAAACTCTTCAGAATCCATGACTTTCTCAAGAGCTTTAAGTATTCTATATATTATCTTAAAATTATCCATTAGTTACTCCTTTCTTTAATATGAAAAAAGCACCTACTCTTTAACTTAGTAAGTGTTTTACATTGAATATAAACCAATCTTTTTCCATACAGCTTTTAACAATTTTCCGTTTATCTCATGTTTATTAACCATATCTATACCACTTTTATAAATTATTTCCTATACATCCACACATACACATATAAAAAGTTTTTCACGTGAAGAAATATTATAGCGTACTCCATATAAATAAAACTCTATATCTAAATCCATATTAATCACTTCCTTTCAATATACCCTTGTTAGCGATTTTATGAGCTTTTACTAATTCATTATCCTGTCTAGAATCTCTTCCTAGAACTCTCCTCCTCACTTCCTATACGATTGTAATAGCAAATAGCCAACATTCTCTGTAACCCATCTATTTTAGGTAATATTATTTTT
>JAVXGR010000013.1:0-29422 GCA_036657335.1 Clostridium sp.
AAGTATATACAAAACCAAGGTTAGGGCTTACATCCGCTACCTTAAAAGGATAGTGGTTTTACGCCCAGATTTATAAACTAAAAGTTATGCATATACTAAGAGTTATAATTTATATAACGCTTAAGATGAGTCTTTGTGAGGCATCTTAAGCGTTATATTTTTGGACCTATTGTGTTATAACTATACATTTATAGTTACTAATATGATTTTAGTTCCCCAAAAGATACATTACAATTTATTACAAATAGAATGTATAATCTAATTTCATGAATAATTCAGGTTTATTTTACAAAAGGTCTAATTTTAGGACTTCTGTAATGGCAGTTATAGCTGTAGTTACATCCTGTAAGGTGTTAAAATAACCAAAGCTAAATCGTACAGTTCCATTTGGAAATGTGCCTAAGGTCTTATGGGCAGAAGGTGCACAATGAAGTCCACATCTTGTCATTATCCCGTGATTTTTTTCTAGGTAATGTGATATTAAGGCATTATCTAGTGGTGAAAAATCAAGGGAAACTACAGCAACTCTATTTTTTGTACTAGGTAAACCTATTATCTTAGCTTCTTTTATTAGAGAGATACCTTCAATAAATTTCTTAGTCAATGATATTTCCTTATTGTGAATATTATGTATTCCTTCATCTAAAATGAATTTCAAGGAAGAATTTAATCCGAAAATTCCAGGGACATTTGGGGTTCCACTTTCAAATTTATCAGGCATATAATTAGGTTGAATTTCACTTTCGGAAACACTGCCAGTTCCGCCTTCGATTAAAGGATTTACTAAGTTAACTATGGAATCAGATATTAAAAAACCACCAATACCTTGAGGACCTAATAAGCCTTTATGTCCTGTAAAGGCTATTATTGATGCATTTATATCCTCGTAATCTATGGATATAACTCCTGCCCCTTGAGCAGAGTCTAAAATAAAAATAATATTATTATCCTTGCAGATAGCACCTATTTCTTTAAGGGGCAGAATTGTTCCGCAAACATTAGAAGCTGCTGTCATTAAGAGAGCCTTGGTATTTTTATTTATAAATTTTAATATATCTTTTGGATTAAGCTCACCCTTTGAAGAGCATGTAACCCTGTGTATTTTAATATTATTCAATACTAATGAATTTAATGGTCTTGTCACAGCATTATGTTCCATTGAGGAGATAATAATTTCATCACTAGGTTTAAGCAGACCTTTTAAAATAATATTTAGTCCTTCTGTTATATTTTTTGTGAATACCACGTTTTCAGGAGTATGGAAGTTAAATAACTTGCAAATTAATTCACGAGTTTCGAAAACTACAGATTCAGCCTTAAAGGAATTAGAGTAGGCACCTCTATTAATGTTACAGCCTAAAGAAGTTAAATACTCATAAACTGAGGTTGCAACCTGTGGAGCTTTAGGAAAGGTAGTGGAAGCATTATCTAAATATGTTTGTTTCATTATAAAAATCTCCTTAATATTAAATTCTATACCTTAAATATACAACAAAAAACATATAAAACAACATATTATAGTATAAAAAATCATTTTAATTCATAAATTTCTAAAATATCCAATAGATGAAGGGTTATCTATTTAGAAAATGAATTTAACTTTATGTTAACAATTTGTTAAAATATACGTGAAATATATATTAATAATAAATAATAAGGAGGACCATAGTATGAAGAATAAAAACATGATTTTAGGAATTCTAGGGGCCGGTGGAATTGTAGGATTTTTATCAGCTGTACTGGTGAAATTAGGCAATCCAGCAAATATGGGAGTGTGTATAGCTTGTTTTATAAGGGATACCGCAGGATCATTAGGGTTGCATGGTGCAAAAGTAGTTCAATACATAAGGCCAGAGGTAGTTGGTATTGTTTTAGGGGCCTTCATAGTAGCTTTAGCATCAAAAGAATTTATGGCTAGAGGGGGATCATCCCCATTTATAAGATTTATATTAGGTGCTGTCATTATGGTTGGAGCTTTAATGTTCCTTGGATGTCCACTAAGAATGGTTTTAAGAATAGGCGGTGGAGATTTAAATGCATTAGTAGGCTTAGTAGGATTTATTGGTGGAATAATTGTTGGAATACTTTGTTTAAATAAAGGATTTACTTTAAAAAGAAGTTATAAACTAAATAAATTAGAGGGATATGCATTTCCAGTAGTTCAATTAGTATTATTGGGACTTTTAGCAGCTGCTCCTGGGGTTATTATATTTAGTGCAGAGGGACCGGGATCACAACATGCTCCAATAATAGTAGCTTTAGTAGTAGGGGCTATTGTAGGAGTTTTAGCTCAAAAAACAAGATTATGTATGGTTGGTGGAATTAGAGATTTTGTCTTATTCAAAGATAATTATTTATTAATAGGATTCATAGGAATTATAGTATTTTCACTTATAGGAAATTTAATATTTGGACAATTTAACTTAGGATTTGAAGGACAACCTATAGCTCATAATGATGCACTGTGGAATGTACTTGGAATGTTTGTGGTTGGTTGGGGTAGCGTTCTCTTAGGAGGGTGTCCATTAAGACAATTGGTATTATCAGGTGAAGGTAATATTGATGCTGTAATAACTGTAATGGGTATGTTCGTTGGATCAGCTTTCTGTCATAACTTCAAGTTAGCTTCTAGTGCAAAGGGTCCAACACCGAATGGAAAAATTGCAGTTATTATGTGTATAGTTGTATTAGCAGTTGTTTCATATTGCTTTAGAGAGAAAATATCTGAAAAATCTACTAAAAAGGAAGGTGTTAAAATTGGAAAGAATTGATACTAGAGGAATGTCATGTCCACAACCTGTGATTATGACTAAAAATGCAGTAAAGGACATTAAAGGCCAATTAGAAGTTATAGTTGATTGTGGTGCACCTAAAAGCAATGTGACTAGGTTTTTAGAAAATGCAGGATTTAAGGTTACGTTTACAAACATAGAAGATGGCTGCATATTAAGGGCTCAAAAATAATGAAGGAGTTTATAGTCTTATTTCATACTCATTCTGGAGCTATTAAATTTCATAGAGCTATAGAGTCGAAAGGTATAGAAGGTGAGTTAATGCCTGTACCTAGAAAATTAAGTTCAAGCTGTGGTATAGGGTGCAAATTCCAACATGATATTAATATTGAAGAATTTATTAGTGAGGAAGTTGAAAGAATATTTGAAATTAAGGAAAAAGACTATATAAAAGTATATGAAGAAGAATAAAATATAAAATAGGGTGTTTTAAGACTAAGAATCTTAAAACACCCTATTTAAAGTTTCAAAGCAATCATATTTTAAAAATGAAGCTTAAATATATGTTATACTTAAGCTTCATTAATAATGGAATATTTGGTAATTATTGTTGATATAATTATATTAATAATAGCATTTAAGTTATATTAATATTTTATTATTTCAGCTTTCTTAATAACTACATCAGTTACAGGCTTATCTTTTTCGTCTACCTCAATATTAGCTATTTTATCTACTATATCCATACCTTCAAATACTTGGCCAAATACAGAGTGTTTACCATCAAGATGAGGTGTGCCACCAGTTTCAGCATATTTATTTACAATTATATCAGGAAAATTACCAGGATCAGATTTTTCTATATCCTTCATTTGAGATAGTAATTTTTCATCAATTTTAGAGTTTTGAACTATAAAGAATTGACTTCCATTTGTACTTGGTGCACCTGTGTTAGCCATGGATAATGCACCTTTAAAGTGACGGATAGATGGATCTACTTCGTTTTCAAAGGGCTTTCCCCATATACTCTCTCCGCCTTTTCCAGTTCCATCAGGATCTCCACCTTGGATCATAAAGTCTTTTATTACTCTATGGAATATTACACCATTGTAATAACCCTTATTAATTAAGCCTTTAAAGTTTTCTATTGTTTTTGGAGCTAGTTCAGGGAATAGACGTATTTTAATATCACCTTCACTAGTTGAAATTACAGCTATCTCCTCACCTTTTTCAGGTGCTTCAAATTGAATTAAGGTTTTTGGAACAGCTATGGAGTCAGGTTTTTTTTCAGAATCATCTTTTTTTTCAGGATCATCTTTTTTTGATTCTTCACTTTGTTTGTTAGTGTCTGGATTTTTATCCTTGTCTTTAGGTGATAGTAAACCACAACCAACTAATGATACACTAATGGCTACGGTTAGAAGTATTATTCCTAGTCTTTTAAGCATTGTAATCAGTCCTTTCTTTTAATTAATCATGTTTTAATAAATCAAATCTAAATTATGTTAGGTAATTAATAAATATAAAATTAATAGATAAAATTAATTTTATAAAATTCGAAATATATCCATTTTAAATATATTCATAATTATGATACTATACCCAATCTTTATTGTATAGAGGAATTGACATTATATAATAAAGTTTTAAAAAAATTAATTATATAATCCTACTAAAGTAATACCTAGGTATAGAAAAACATGGCAAAACAGAAAAGTATTAAAGTGGATATATATAACAAAGAGAGAAATATAATACTTATAGAAAGTTTACAATAAAATTATAGAAGATACCTATATATATATCAAGTAAAAGTTTATGGAGGTGAATAATTTTTTAGCATAGAATATCTTTAAAAAAAATAAAGTAATAATATGTGAAGACAAATGTATAATTATGAATATTTATATATAAATATAAATGAAGGTTGACATAAAAATAACAAAATGTTAAATTATAATAAAGTGTACACTTATATAAAGCTATGTAATTATAAAGAAAAGACAGAAAATTGAAAAAATATAAGGGGAATATGGGGAAAATAGGGGAAATCAAAAGAAGATACAGAAAACAGACGAAAAATTAAAAATATAAATATTAAATAAATATGAAATAAGTATGAAGTTTAATAGACTTGACAGTTAACTTATATTGCAGGAGGTATGGGGATGAATATGCTAAATACAATTATACAAACAATTAATAAGTACTTATGGGATTATGTTTTAATATTTTTACTTTGCGGTACAGGTATATACTTTACATTTAAATTTAAATTTGTACAAGTAAGGAAATTTGGCCAAAGTTTTAAAATGACCTTTGGTGGCATAAAATTTGGGAAAAAAGCAGATAAGGACGGGATGTCATCATTTCAGGCATTGGCAACATCTATAGCAGCACAAGTAGGAACTGGTAACTTAGCCGGTGCTGCTACTGCTATAGTTGCAGGTGGACCTGGTGCAATATTTTGGATGTGGATTAGTGCATTCTTTGGAATGGGGACTATTTTTGCAGAGGCAACACTGGCTCAAAAATATAAGGAAACAGTGGATGGTGAGGTTACAGGTGGACCGGCATATTACATTAAAAATGGATTAGGCTGTAAATGGTTAGCAGTTATATTTTCTATAACCATAATCATCGCTCTTGGATTTATCGGTAATATGGTACAAGCAAACTCAATAGGAGATGCTTTTAGTACAGCTTTTAATATAGAGCCTATTATAGTTGGAGTTGTAATTTCAATTTTAGCAGGGGTAATATTTATCGGAGGAGTATCTCGTATAGCATCATTTGCAGAAAAAGTAGTTCCTATAATGGCACTTTTCTATATTATTGGATCACTTATAATTATCGCTATGAATTATACACAAATTATACCAGCGTTTAAATACATAATAGTTGGAGCATTTAGCAGCAAGGCTGTAGTAGGTGGAGCACTAGGTGTAGGAATTAAAAAAGCTATGAGATATGGTGTAGCTAGGGGATTATTTTCTAATGAAGCAGGTATGGGATCAACACCACATGCTCATGCTATTGCAAAGGTTAATCACCCAGCAGAGCAAGGATTAGTTGCTATGATGGGAGTATTTATAGATACATTTATAATACTAACATTAACAGCATTAGTTATTATAACAAGTGGAGCTTTAAGCATAACCTCATCAAATGGAGAAGCTTTAAAAGGTATTGCATTAACACAAAAGGCCTTTGAAATGGGAATGGGTGATTTTGGAGTTATATTTATAGCAATAGCATTATTATTCTTTGCATTCTCTACTATAATAGGGTGGTATTTCTTTGGAGAGTCAAACATAAAATTCTTATTTGGTAAGAAGGCATTAACACCATATAGAATTTTAGTTATGATATTTATAGTTCTTGGATGTGTTGCAAAGGTAGATTTAGTTTGGGATCTTGCTGATACCTTCAATGGATTAATGGTTCTTCCAAACTTAGTAGCATTACTAGCATTAGGTGGAGTATCTGCTAAGCTTTTAGTAGAATATGAGGGTAGAGGTAAAGGTAAGAATATAAAAGCAAAAAAGTAAGAAGATAGCTTGAAAAATACAATAAGATTTTAGTCATCCTTTGTGTATATAATGTTTTGAAAAAAATTATACACACAAAGGATGACTAATTTTTTATGTTTTAAAAGCTATTAAGTAATAATAAAAGGTAATAAGAGGCTGTGAAAGGTTATAAAAAGAAAAGATAAGTACAGGAGTATGAAAAATATCATAAGAAAATAAAAATATCCTTTGAAATTATTAGAAAATTCTACTATAATAAGAATATCGAACAATAAAACTTAAGCAATAAAAAACATTCGCAATATTTTTTAAAATACAAGGGGGATAACCATGGATAATAAAATTTTCAGGGTCTACGTAGAAAAAAAGGCGAACTTTAATATAGAAGGAGAAAGCCTACACTTTGATTTAACAAATAATTTAGGTATTAAATCTATTGAAAGTATAAGAATCATGAATAGATATGACTTATGTGGTATTAATTCAAATGAATATGAAGTAGTTAAAGCTAATATATTATCTGAGAAGGTTGCGGACAATGTTTATGAAAAATTATCTTTAAGTGATGATGAAGTATGTTTTGCTGTAGAATTCTTACCAGGACAATATGATCAAAGGGCAGATTCTGCATCTCAGTGTATACAAATATTAACTCAAAAAGAGGGCATAGAAGTTAAAAATAGTAGAGTTATAGTATTAAAGGGTAGGGTTACTATAGAAGAGTTGGCTAAAATTAAAAAATACTTTATTAATTCAGTTGACTCAAGAGAAGCTACGATGGAAGAGCTTACAACTATGCAAGAAGAAAATATTATTCCAGACGATATAAAGTTCGTAGAAGGATTTAATGATTTTACGGAGGCTCAATTAGAGGCTTTCTTAAAGAGTGAAGGTTTTGCTATGAGTTTAGAAGATATAAAACTTTGCCAAGGGTACTTTAAAAAAGAAGAAAAGAGAAATCCAAGTGAAACAGAATTAAAGGTTATAGATACTTATTGGTCAGATCACTGTAGACATACAACTTTTAACACAGTAATAAATAAAGTTGATTTTGAAGATGGAGATTTGGTTGAAAGAATTAAGGAAAGTTATGAAGATTATTTAAATGATAGAAAAGAAGTTTATGTAAATAGACATAAAAATATATGTCTTATGGATATAGCTGTTATGGGTATGAAGAAGCTTAAAAAGGAAGGAAAGTTAGATGATTTAGATGAATCAGAAGAAATCAATGCTTGCAGTATAGTAGTTGAAGCTGAGGTTGATAATAAATCAGAAAAATGGCTTGTAATGTTTAAAAATGAAACTCATAACCATCCAACTGAAATAGAACCTTTTGGAGGAGCTTCAACTTGTTTAGGGGGATCTATTAGAGATCCATTATCAGGAAGATCCTTTGTGTATCAAGCTATGAGGGTAACAGGAAGTGGAGATCCTAGAACTTCACTAGAGAATACATTGAAAGGTAAACTAGCTCAGAGGAGGATAACTAAGGAAGCCGCTAGGGGATATAGTAGTTATGGAAACCAAATAGGATTAGCAGCTGGACAAATCACAGAGCTGTATCATGAAGGTTATGTAGCTAAGAGAATGGAAGTAGGAGCTGTTATAGCTGCTGCGCCTTTTGAAAATGTTATTAGAAAATCACCAGAAGAGGGTGACTTGATTGTACTTTTAGGTGGAAGAACAGGAAGAGATGGATGTGGTGGTGCATCAGGTTCTTCTAAGGAACACACTGAGGCATCTTTAACTTCATGTGGTGCAGAGGTGCAAAAGGGAAATGCTCCAACGGAAAGAAAAATTCAAAGATTATTTAGGAATGCAGAAGTTACAACTTTAATTAAAAGGTGTAATGACTTTGGTGCAGGTGGAGTTTCTGTTGCTATAGGTGAACTTGCAGATAGTCTTTCTATAAACTTAGATTTAGTTCCGAAGAAGTATGAGGGCTTAGATGGTACAGAAATATCTATATCAGAATCTCAAGAAAGAATGGCTGTAGTTTTAGATAAGGAAAATGTAGAAAAGTTTATAAAATTTGCTGATGAAGAGAACTTAGAGGCTGTAGTTGTGGCAGAGGTTACTTCAAATGGAAGAATGAGGATGATGTGGAGAGGGGAAACAATAGTAGATTTAAGTAGAGATTTCTTAAATACTAATGGAGCTACTCAATATATGGATGTTAAAATAACATCTCCAAAATCAGAAGGCTTCTTCAAGAAAAATCTAGTAGAAGGAAATACTATGAAAGAGGTATTCTCAAATACCTTAAGTAATTTAAATATATGTTCTCAAAAGGGATTAGTTGAAATGTTTGATAGCTCTGTTGGTAGGGGAACTATACTTATGCCATTTGGTGGTAAAAATCAGTTAACACCAGTTGAAGCTATGGCTGCAAAACTTCCTGTATTACATGGAGAAACGACTACAGGTACTTTAATGTCTTACGGATTCAATCCTAACATTAGTTCTTGGAGTCCATATCATGGTGCTATATATGCTGTAGTTGAATCTTTAGCTAAGATAGTAGCTACAGGTGGAGATTATAGAAAAGCTAGATTAAGCTTTCAAGAGTACTTTGAGAAATTAGGTAAAGATAGTGAAAAGTGGGGTAAACCATTAGCTGCTTTATTAGGAGCGTTAACGGCTCAAAAAGAATTTGGAACAGCAGCTATAGGTGGAAAAGATAGTATGTCTGGTACGTTTAAAGAGTTAAGGGTACCTCCAACATTAATTTCATTTGCAGTATCTCCTGTACATGTAGATAATGTAACTTCTCCAGAATTTAAAGCTGTGGGAAGTAAAGTAGTGGAAGTAAGAGCTTCTAGAAATACCAGCGAAGTGGTATCCTACGAAGAATTAAGAAAAAACTTTGAAAAAATTCACCAGTTAATAAAAGAGGGCAAGGTTTTAGCTGCTCATAGTGTAAATAAGGGTGGAATAGTTGAAGTAGTAGGTAAGATGGCTTTTGGTAACTTCATAGGATTAGAATTAGAAGAAATAGGCAGAAATGATTTAATGGCAGCTAACTATGGAAACATTGTTTTAGAGTTAGCTCAAAATATTAATATACCTGAAGAATTTAAAGGTTTTGATGTAAGAGTATTAGGAGAAACTATAAAAGAAGAAGAGATAAGAGTAAATGGTGAGGTTATATCTTTAAATGAATTAGTTAAAACTTTTAAAGCTCCACTTGAACCTATATTTCAAACAGAATATAAGGATGAAAAACTTAGCAAAGTTACTGTTTCAGAAGTTAAAATAGAAAATGAAGTAGCTATGACTAAATCACCAATTATAAGAGTTGCAAAACCTAAGGTTTTAATACCAGTATTTCCAGGAACAAATTGTGAGTATGATTCAAGACTTGCATTTGAAGCAGCAGGAGCAGAGGTAGAAACCTTAGTATTTAGAAACCTAAGTGCTAAAGCTATAGAAGAATCCATAGAGGCTATGGTTAGATCAATAAAAAGTTCGCAAATGATTATGATACCAGGCGGATTTAGCTCAGGAGACGAACCAGATGGATCAGGTAAATTTATAGCCACTGCCTTTAGAAATGAAAGAATAAAAGAAGCTGTTATGAATTTACTTAAAAATAGAGAGGGATTAATATTAGGTGTTTGTAACGGATTCCAAGCCTTAATTAAATTAGGATTAGTTCCATATGGAGAAATAAGAGATTTAGATGAAAACTCTCCGACCTTAACTAATAATAAAATAGGCAGACATATTTCTTGTATGGTAGATACTAAAATAGTTAATAATAATTCACCTTGGTTCTCAGAATGTAGAGAAGGAGAAATTAATACCATACCTGTATCACATGGAGAAGGTAGATTCTATGCAGAAAAAGATGTTGTGGAGCAATTATTTAAGAATGGACAAGTTGCTACTCAATATGTAGACTTACAAGGAAAGCCTACTATGGATATTAAGTTTAACCCTAATGGATCAAGTTATGCTATTGAAGGTATAACAAGTCCAGATGGAAGAGTTTTAGGTAAGATGGGTCATTCAGAGAGAGTAAATAGTGGTTTATTTAAGAATGTAATTGGAGAACATGAACAAAAGATATTCTTATCTGGAGTTAAATACTTTAAATAGGGGAAAAAAATAAAAAACAAATATAATGTTCGTGTTTATTACTTTCTAAAAGATTAAAAACTATTAAGTATAAGTAATGACAAATGTACAAAATCTTAAGCAGTTTAAAACACGAACATTAATATAAAAAATATGAAAAACATATTGACTTATAAATTGTGGAGTGTTAAGATAAAATTGTAAATCAAAGAAGTGAATAATAAGTAATATATTAAGTCAAATTTCTAATTAGGGGGAATTTTAATGAAGGTAGCTATTATATTTGGAAGTAAATCTGATACAGAAGTAATGAAAAATGCTGCTAAGGCTTTAAGAGAAGTAGGAATTGAATACAAGGCCTATGTACTTTCAGCACACAGAGTACCAGAAAAATTATCAGAAGTTATTTTAGAGCTTGAGAATACTGGTTTCGAATGTATAATCGCAGGTGCGGGTCTTGCAGCACACTTGCCAGGAGTTATTGCATCACAGACAGTATTACCTGTAATAGGTGTTCCTATTAAGGCTGCACTAGAGGGTATGGATGCATTATTATCAATAGTTCAAATGCCAAAAGCAATTCCAGTTGCAACAGTTGGAATTAACAATAGCTATAATGCAGGAATGCTTGCAGCACAGATTTTAGCTGTTAAATATCCAAAATTAAAAGAAACCTTAATTGAATATAGAAAAAATATGAGAGAAAACTTTATAAAAGACAATGATATGGGGGTAGAGTTATAATGGAAAATTTAAAACCAATGTATGAAGGAAAAGCTAAACAGGTATTTGCCACAGAAAATGAGGATGAAGTATTACTTCACTATAAAGATGAAGCTACAGCATTTAACGGTGCTAAAAAAGCTTGCATAGCATCAAAGGGGATTTTAAATAACACAATAACATCTTTGATATTTGAACTATTAGAAGAAAAAGGTATCAAAACTCATTTTGTTAGAAAAGTAAACGATAGAGATCAAATCTGTAAAAAGGTTGAAATAGTTCCTCTTGAAGTTATAGTAAGAAATGTAGCTGCAGGTAGTATGGCTAAAAGATATGGTATAGAAGAAGGAACAGAACTTAAGGTAACAGTTTTTGAAATAAGTTATAAAAATGATGACTTAGGTGATCCTTTAATGAATGATCATCATGCAGTAGCTATGGGGTTAACTACTTTCGAAGAGTTAGCAGGTATCTATGCACAAGCAAGCAAAGTAAACGAAATATTAAAAGAGTTCTTCTTAAAACAAAATATAAGATTAATAGATTTTAAATTAGAATTTGGTAGAACACCAAGTGGAGAAGTTATATTAGCTGATGAGGTTTCTCCAGATACTTGTAGATTATGGGATATAACAACTGGTGAAAAATTAGATAAAGATAGATTTAGAAGAGAACTTGGTGATTTAGTAGAAGGATATACAGAAATTTTAAATAGAATGCAAAAATAATTATAAGTAATAGATAGTGAAAAGAAAATTTAAACCTCATATATATATTGTGTGTATGGGGCATAGGGGATTTTTAATATAGGGTTAAGCATATTAGATTAACTCTATATTAACCTTCTATATAGGGTGAGATAATATTTAAAATTATTACTCAAAATCTGAAATAAGAGTATTGATTTAAAGTATAAAAATTAAAAGTATATAGGGTTTTAGAAAAGAAATTTAATTTTATAGAATTGAAATTATGATATAGTGAGAAAAAATTCACATATAATGTGAATTTGATTAAAACATATGTGGAGATACAAAATTAAGACCAGAAATATAAATTTGAAAATAATTAATGTTGATATATATGAGATTATTACTAACAGGGGGTTAGAGTTAATGTTGAACTGTAAGAAGCCTTGCTCAAAAAATAGATACGAGACTTTTGATCCAGATAAATTTCATGATGAATGTGGAGTTTATGGAGTATTTTCAAGTAAAGATGACAATTTAGACGTTGGGGCTTTATCATATTATGGACTGTTTGCACTTCAGCATAGAGGACAAGAAAGTGCAGGCATAGCTGTTGCTAATGAGGATGGATTAAAATGTTATAAGAAAATGGGTTTAGTAACTGATATATTCACAAAGGATGTACTTCAGACGTTAAAGGGAAAATCAGCTATAGGACATGTTAGATATTCTACAGAGGGTGAAAGTTCAGAAATTAATTCTCAACCACTTGTTGGTGGATGTAAATTAGGTGGTATTGCCATAGCTCATAACGGAAACATAGTAAATGCTGATGTTATGAAAGAAATATTAGAGGATACAGGATGTATATTCCAAACTACAATTGATTCAGAGGTAGTTCTAAATCTTATTGCTAGAGGTGCTAAAAATGGTATAATAAGAGCAGTAAAGGATACTATTGGAACTATGAAGGGTTCATATGGTATGGTTATATTAACTGAGAATGAGCTTATAGCTATTAGGGATCCTCATGGAATCAGACCATTATGTCTTGGTAAGATAAAAAATAGCTATGTTGTTGCATCAGAAAGTTGTGCTTTAACTGCTACAGGGGCAGAATTTGTACGTGATGTAGAACCAGGTGAAATATTAATTATAAATAATGAGGGTGTTGAATCACTAAGTTTTGCAGAAAAAAGTGAAAGATCAACATGTTCATTTGAATATGTATACTTTGCAAGACCTGATACTACTATGGATGGGATAAATGTTAATACTGCAAGAATAGAAGCAGGTAAAAAATTGTTTGAAGAATGTCCAGTAGAAGCTGATTTAGTAGTTGGGGTTCCGGATTCCGGATTATCATCAGCTATAGGTTATGCTAAGGCATCAGGAATTCCTTTTGAAATAGGGCTTATGAAAAACAAGTATGTTGCTAGAACATTTATAGCACCTACTCAAGCACTTAGAGAAAAAGCAGTTTCTTTAAAGTTAACAGCTTTAGAGGATAGAATTAAGGGTAAAAGAATTATATTAATAGATGACTCTATAGTTAGAGGAACAACTAGCAGAAGATTAGTAGATATATTAAGAAAGGCTGGAGCTAAAGAAGTTCATTTTAGATCAAGTTCACCAGTAGTTAAATATCCTTGCTATTTTGGAATAGATACAGCTTATAGAGATGAACTTATTGGAGCTAATTTAGATGTAAGTGAAATAGCTACAGAAATAGGGGCAGACTCTTTAGGGTATTTAAGTATTGATGGTTTATTAGAATGTTTAGGAAAAAAACAAGGTTTTTGTCTAGGATGCTTCAATGGGGTTTATCCAATATCAGTGCCTGTTAAGGACGGAAGTTCAAAGTAATATTCTGAAAAATTATAATAAAAGCAAGTGAAACTTGTAAAATATGAATAAGGTGGTTATGTAAAATGATAACTTATAAAGACGCTGGAGTTAATATAGAAGAAGGATACAAGGCGGTAAGCTTGATAAAACAGCATACAGCTAAAACTTTTACTGAGGGTGTTTTAAACAATATAGGAAGTTTTGCAGGTATGTTCGAAATTGGAAAAGGATATACAAATCCAGTATTAGTGTCAGGAACAGACGGTGTAGGAACAAAGCTTGAAATAGCTTTCAAATTAAATAAATATGATACAGTTGGAATAGACTGTGTTGCAATGTGTGTAAATGATATTTTATGTCATGGAGCTAAACCATTATTTTTCTTAGATTACATGGCTTGTGGAAGATTAGATTCTGCTGTAGCTGCTGACATTGTTAAGGGGGTATCTGAAGGATGTATTCAATCAGGTTCAGCTTTAATAGGTGGAGAAACTGCTGAAATGCCTGGTTTTTATAAAGAAGGCGAATACGATATAGCTGGTTTCTCAGTTGGTATAGTAGATAAAGAAGCAATAATAGATGGAAGTAAAATTGAAGCAGGAGACGCATTAATAGGACTAGCTTCTTCAGGAGTTCATAGTAATGGATATTCTTTAGTTAGAAAATTAGTTACTGATTTAGATGAAAAATTTGGAGATACAACAATAGGAGAGGCATTATTAACTCCTACTAAAATATATGTTAAACCAATACTTAGCTTACTTGAAAAATTTGAAATAAAAGGTATGGCTCACGTAACTGGTGGAGGATTCTATGAGAATATTCCAAGAATGTTTAAACATGAACAAGTAGCAGTTATAAATAAAAATAGTTATGAATTACCAGAAATATTTAAGTACCTTATGAGCAAAGGTGTTGATGAGGAGCACATGTACAATACATACAATATGGGTGTTGGGTTTGTATTATGTGTTAAACAAGAAGATAAAATAGCAGTTATAGAAAGCTTGAATTCCATGGGAGAAAAGGCCTTTGAAATAGGTCATGTTGAAAATGGAGGAAAGGGTCTATGCTTAAAATAGCAGTTTTAGTTTCTGGTGGAGGAAGCAACCTTCAATCAATAATAGATAATATAGACTCTAAAAAATTAAATTGTTCTATAGAATATGTAATTAGTGATAGAGCAGGTGCTTATGGCATTGAAAGAGCTAAAAAAGTTGGTATTAAAACTGTTGAATTAAATAGAAAAGAACTTAAATCTGAATTATCTAATACCATATTAGAAATAGTTAAGGGAAAAGTAGATGTAATTGTATTAGCTGGATACCTTTCTATTATAAATGGGGAGATATTAAAAGAATTTAAGAATAAAATAATAAATATTCATCCTTCACTTATACCAAGTTTCTGTGGATGTGGAATGTATGGAATAAAAGTTCATGAAGCAGTTATAGAGTACGGATGCAAAATAGCTGGATGTACAGTTCATTTAGTAGATGAGGGAACTGATACAGGAGCTATAATAATCCAAAAGGTTGTAGAGATAAGGGAAGATGATACTAGTGAAGTGCTACAAAAGAGAGTCTTAGAGCAAGAGCATAAAGCACTACCAGAAGCTATATCATATTTTGCAGAAAATATGATAGAAATTGAGGATAGAAAAGTAAAGATAAGAAAGCAAAATTAGAGATAAAAGTAAAAATAAAATATAAGAAAATAAGAGTAGAGATAAAAAGTAAGAAATCAATAAAATATAAGAAAACGACGAAGTTAAAAAAATAAAAATATATGAAAATAAATAAAGAATTGGGAGAGGATACTATGATAAAGAGAGCCTTAATAAGTGTTTTTGATAAAAGTAACATTTTAGAATTTGCTAAATTCTTAATAAGCAAAGAGGTAGAAATATTATCAACAGGTGGAACTTATAAATACTTAAAAGAAAATGGAATAGAAGTTTTAGAAGTTTCAGAGGTTACTAACTCAGATGAAATGTTAGATGGTAGAGTTAAGACTCTTCACCCAATTATTCATGGAGGAATATTAGCTATTAGAGATAATAAGGAGCATATGAGTCAACTTGCAAATAGAAATATAACTCCAATAGATATGGTTATAGTTAATTTATATCCTTTCTTTGATAAGGTTACAGAGGATTTAAGCTTTGAAGAAAAGGTAGAATTCATAGATATCGGCGGTCCTACAATGTTAAGATCAGCTGCTAAGAACTTCAAGGATGTATTAGTTATAAGTAAAACTTCTGATTATGAAGTAGTAAAAGAGCAAATGGAGCAAAATGGGCAAGTGGATTTTGCAACTAGAAGAAGTTTTGCAGGAAAAGTATTTAATCTAACATCAGCTTATGATGCTGCTATTTCTAACTTCTTATTAGAAGAAGAATATCCAGAATATTTATCAGTATCATATAAGAAGATGGATACCTTAAGATATGGTGAAAACCCACATCAAAGTGCTGCTGTATATGTTAACACATTAGGCACTGGAATGATGAATAACATAAAACAAATTCACGGAAAACAACTTTCATATAATAATATTAAAGATATGGATATAGCATGGAAGGTAGTTTGTGATTTTGAAGAAGTTGCTTGTTGTGGATTAAAACACAATACACCTTGTGGAGTAGCAATAGGAGAAACAGTTAGTGAAGTTTATGCTAAAGCATTCTCTTGCGATCCTGTTTCAATATTTGGAGGTATAGTTGCCTTTAATAGACCAGTTGACGCAACTACTGCAGAGGATTTAAGTAAAACTTTCTTAGAAATAGTTATAGCTCCAAGTTTCTCAGAAGAAGCCTTAGAGATTCTTTGTAAAAAGAAAAATTTAAGATTAATAGAATGTGATTATAAACCTTCTGATGAAAAAGAAATGGTAACTGTAGATGGATCAATTTTAGTTCAAGATAGTGACAGAATACTTTTAGAAGAATTAAAGGTAGCTACAGAAAAATCACCAACAGAGCAAGAAATGAAGGATTTAGTATTTGGTATGAAGGTTGTTAAATACGTTAAATCTAACGCTATAGTTGTTGTTAAAGACGGTATAGCTAAGGGAATCGGTGGAGGTCAAGTTAATAGAATTTGGGCAACGGCTCATGCACTAGATAGAGCGGGAGAGGGTGTAGTACTTGCATCAGATGCATTCTTCCCATTCAGAGATTGCGTAGAGGAAGCACATAAATATAATATTAAGGCTATAATTCAACCAGGCGGATCTTTGAGAGATCAAGAATCAGTAGATGCTTGTAACGAATATGGAATGTCTATGGTATTAACAGGTATCAGACATTTTAAACATTAAAATAACTTACTGAAATATATTTAAAATTTAGTCCTTATTCCTACGGGGGTAGGGACTAAAGTTGTATTAGGATATAATAGGTTAAGGTGAAATAAATCTTACTTATAGGATGTAATAATTTAAAGTAGAAGAAATCTTGCTTGTAGGATATAGTAATTTAAGATAAAACAAATCTTACTTATAGGATATAATTGTTTAAAGCAAAGGAAACTTTAATTATAAGATGTAATAATTTAAAGAAAAACAAATCTTACTTAGTGGGGGAGAAAAATTATGAAAATATTATTAATAGGTTCAGGCGGAAGAGAGCATACCATAGCATGGAAACTAGCTCAGAATAAAAAGGTAGAAAAGATATATTGTGCTCCAGGTAATGGTGGAACAGCACTTGAAGATAAATGTGAGAATCTTAAGGTAATAGGAAATGAAAATTTACTTAGTTTTGCTAAGGAAAATAACATAGAGCTAACTATTGTAGGGCCAGAAAATCCTTTATGTGAAGGAATTGTAGATCTATTTAAAGGGGAAGGCTTAAAGATATTTGGACCAGACAAAAAGGCAGCAATGCTTGAGGGAAGTAAAGCCTTTTCTAAGGATTTCATGAAGAAATACGGTGTTAAAACAGCAGCTTATGGAGTTTTTGAAAATAAAGCAGAAGCTATGAAATATTTAGATCAGTGTGACTTGCCAGTGGTTATAAAAGCAGATGGACTTGCCGCTGGTAAGGGTGTTGTTATATGCCAATGTAAGGATGAGGCTATTAGCACTTTAGAAGATTTTATGAGCAAGGATATATTTAAGGGTGCAGGACAAAAAGTTGTTATAGAAGAGTTTTTAAATGGAGTAGAGGCTTCCATATTATCTATAACTGATGGAAATATAATAATTCCTTTCTTATCTTCTAAGGATCACAAACAGATATTTGATGGAGACAAGGGGCCTAATACAGGTGGTATGGGGACAATAGCTCCAAATCCTTATTGTACTCCAGAGGTTTTAAAGGCTTTTGAAGAAGAAATAATGAAACCTACATTAAAGGGTATTCAATCAGAAAATATGGATTTCAAAGGTATAATATTCTTTGGACTTATGATATGTGAAAAGGGAGTATATCTATTAGAATATAACGTAAGAATGGGAGATCCTGAAACCGAAGTTGTGCTGCCATTAATGGAAAGTGACTTTTTAGAATTAATAGAAGCAGCCTTAAAAGGAAACTTAAAAGAGCAAAAAGTACAATTTAAAGATGCACATGCTTGTTGTATTATTGCAGCTTCAAAGGGATACCCAGGAAAATATGAGGTAGGATTTGAAATAAGTGGTATAGATAAATCAGAGAGCAAGATATTCTCAGCAGGAACAGAACTTAAATGCGGTAAACTTCTAACTAAGGGTGGAAGAGTGCTAGCAGTTACTTCAATAGGAGAAAATTTAGAAGAAGCGAAAGAAAGAGCCTATAAAAATATTAAGAATATAAACTTTGAAGGCATATATTATAGAAAAGATATCGGAAATATAGAGTAGGGATTAAAAAGTAAGAATTATAGATAAAAAGCAAAATTAAAGAAAAAGTGTAATCTTATAAGATAAGGGATATAATTAATTATAAGGTTTTAAAAAGCTTGTAGGTTTAGGAGTTAGTAAAAATACTATGAAAGTATAGTGTTTTATCTAAGTAATTTAATCTGCAAGTTTTTTTCTTAGATATTAAAGTTATAGACAAGTAAGACTCTAAATTAAGAAAGGAGTGTATTTAAAATGTTAGTAATAAAGAGAAGTGGAAAAAAACAAGAATTCAATCCAGATAAGCTAGTTAGTGCTATTCAAAATGCATCAGAAGATTGCAATGAGCCTTTGAATTCCTCAGATTTAGAGGTCTTAGTAAAAGGTATATTAAGAAAAATTAAAAGTTTAAACATAGAAGAAATAACTTCAGAAGAAATATACGATACTATAATTGTAGAGCTTACAAAATCAAGATTTTATAACTTAGCCAAGGTTTACAACGAAGGGGCCTTAAATAGAAGAAGATAATTAGAGAAAATTCTATGAAAAAGTGAGGGAAGATATAATTTATCCCTCACGTTTATTTAAAGTTTATATTGATTTTAGGTAGGATTATTTCAATATTAATATTATACTTTAATATATAGATTTAAAATATAGGCATAGTAAAGTTAAGATATATATTAAAATAATGAAACTATATAAGGATATATGAGTTTAACAAATACTGCAAAGGACATTATAGCAAATATAGGTTTAATAAATTTAGGACCCTTTTCCAGTGCTAGATTTGTTCCAACCCTTGCACCTAGAATCATAAATATTGCTACAGGAATCCCATAGATATAATTAATATTACCTTGAATTGCAAATAAAATCAAAGCAGAAATATTACTAGTAAAGTTAAGCATTTTAGCATTTCCACTAGCTTTAGTAAAGTCGAACTTAAAAATCTTAATAAGCCCAAATATTAAGAAGGAGCCTGTGCCAGGTCCAAAGAAACCATCATAAAATCCTAGTGTAAAGGCAAGAAACATCCCTAAACCTAAGGTTTTTCTACTTATAATATCTGTAGAATTGTCCTGCATTCCAAGAGTTTTAGATTTAAGAGAGTATACACCTATAATCAGTACAAGCACTAAAACTACACTTTTTAAAAAATCCGCAGGTATAAACTGGAGAACATAAACCCCAGTAGCAGAACCTACAAATGTAAAAGGAATAAGATATTTTAAAAGCTTAAAATCAACTTTACCGCTTTTAGCAAACTTAATAGAGCTTGTTAAGGAAGCAGTAGAAGAAGAAAATTTATTAGTACCTAAAACTACATGGGTAGGTAAACCAGTCATCATTAAGGCAGGGACACTAATAAGTCCACCACCACCAGCAATAGAGTCAATAAGAGCAGCAATAAAGCCCATAAGACACAGTAAAATAATAGTTAACATTAAAACACCTCTTTTGTAATGAATCCACAATGTGTGGAAAATAATATTAAAGTTTATATTATCATGGTTTAATGGAATATTAGTATTTATAAAACGGAATCATAAGTTAATATAAGGATATATATTATAGTAATAATACACTAGATTAAGTATATTATTATTTCATCATAATTAAAAGAGGATAATATGTAATAAGACTTGATTTTGTGGGTTTTTTTGATTAAGCTAGAGGTATTGATTATTTTAGGAAACCAGTGTAATCCTATGAAGAAGGGGAAGGTAAAAGCATGAGAAAAGGTAAAGATTACGAATTTGATATAGTAGAAACGGAATTTCCAGCAGTAGGAGTAGCATACTATGAGGGTGAAAAAGTTTTAATTAAAGGGTGTTACCCAGGACAAAAGGTATATGGGAAGATAACTAAAAAAAGAAAAGATAAAATAGAAGCAAGAATATTAAAGGTATTAGAAGAAGTACCTTATGCAATAGAAACACCTTGCCCAGTTACACATTTATGTGGAGGATGTTCATCACAACATATTTCATATGAAAAACAATTAGAATTTAAAAAAGAACAGGTTTTAAAACTATTCAAGAATGGTAAAATAGAAGACTTTGAATTTGAAGGAATAGAGGGTAGTCCAGAGATTTTTGGTTACAGAAACAAAATGGAGTTTACCTTTGGAGATCAAGAAAAAGGTGGAGAACTTACACTAGGAATGCATGCAAAGAGACAGAGCTTTTCTGTGGTAACTGTGGATAAATGTCAAATAGTAGATGAAGATTTCAACAAAGTATTAAGAGCAACATTAGAATACTTCAAAAGTACGGGCTTAAAGTACTATAGAATAATGTCTAGAGAAGGATATTTAAGGAATCTAGTTATAAGAAAAGGCATAAACACAGGAGAATTATTAGTGAACTTAGTTACAACATCTCAAGAAAACTTTGATTTAACAGAGTGGAAAGATCTTATAAACTCTTTAGAGCTTAAAGCAAAGGTAGTAGGAATATTAAACACTATAAATGATACATTCTCTGATATAGTGCAATGTGATAGATTAGATATATTACAAGGAAGAGAATACATATACGAAGAGTTATTAGGACTAAGATTCAAAATAAATACCTTTGCATTCTTTCAAACAAATTCAAAGGGTGCAGAAAAGCTATATAGCATAGTAAGAGAATACATAGGAAATACAGATGATAAAATAGTATTCGACCTATACTGTGGAACAGGAACAATAGGACAAATAGTAGCACCAAAGGCAAAGAAAGTTATAGGAATAGAACTAATAGAAGAAGCAGTAGAAGCAGCCAAAGAAAACGCAGAATTAAACAACATAACCAACTGTGAATTCATAGCAGGAGACGTGCTAAAAGTAATAACAACAGTAAAACATAAACCAGATGTTATAATACTAGATCCACCAAGAGCAGGAATACACCCATTAGCAATGAAATACGTAATAGAATTTAATGCAAAAGAAATAGTATACGTATCATGTAATCCAAAAACATTAGTAACAGACCTACAAGTACTAATGGAGAGTGGATACAAAATAGAGAAAATGAGAATTAAAGATATGTTTCCTAATACACCGCACGTGGAGTGTGTGGTGTTGATGTCAAGAAAATAATAAATTTACAATAAAGATTATTTATATAATAGGGGGTGTGCAGCATTAAGGATATACTATCCAAAAGTCTCGTTTCAGCTAGAAACAACATGAATATTTATCGTGGTTGCACACATGGTTGCATCTATTGTGATAGCCGAAGTGAGGTCTATGGGAAAACCTATGACTTTGAAGATATTGAAGTGAAGGTCAATGCAGTAGAACTTCTTGAAAAAGAGCTATCGAAAAAGCGTAACAAGTCCATGATTGTCACTGGTGCAATGACAGACCCATATCTTCCACTTGAAAAAGAACTTGAGCATACAAGGAAATGTCTCGAGGTAATCAAAAAGCATGGATTCGGAGTGGCTGTTTTAACAAAATCAGATTTGGTTTTAAGGGATATTGATTTATTAAAACAGATAAATGAAACATCAAAATGCGTGGTGCAGATGACACTCACTACATTTGATGAAGCACTTTGCAAGATATTGGAGCCTAATGTTTGCACCACAAAAAGGCGGTTTGAAGTGCTAATTGAAATGCAAAAGGCAAATATTCCAACCGTCGTTTGGCTGACTCCTATACTCCCTTTTATCAACGATACAGAGGAAAATATAAGAGGAATATTGGAATATTGCAAGCTGGCAGGTGTGAAGGGCATCATCACTTTTGGAATGGGAATGACGCTACGCTATGGCAATAGAGAGTATTACTATAAAAAAATAGAGGAGCATTTCCCGGGTTTGAAAAAAGAGTATATGAAAAAATATGGTTCCGCTTATGGACTGAAAAGCCCCCATAATGCCAAATTGTCCAAGCTCATAAAATCTTTTTGCAAAGAAAACAATATCCTTTATGGCGAAAAAGATGTTTTTCAATATATTTGGGATTTCTCACCGAAAGAAAATCAGCTCTCATTATTTGATGATGCATGATATAAAAACTGCAACAACAGATTGATCTGTATGGTAAATGACTGGAAAACGTCAAACTGTAATAAGGAGGGACTTGGAATGAAAAAATCAACAGTTGTCGCAAGATTTACAAGTCCGTTAGAAACTATTTGGAATATAGTGACGGATAATACTGCATATGCATGGCGCAGAGATTTAGCAAAAATAAAAACGTCTGACGATGGCAAAAGTTTTATCGAAATTACGAAAGACGGATTTGAAACTGAATTTTTTATTACAATCAAGAAACCGTATGACCTCTACGAATTCGATGTGAAAAATAAGAATATGAGAGGACATTGGAGAGGACTCTTTTCAAAAGACGCTACTGGCACAAAAATTGAATTTGTAGAAGAAGTAGAGGTTTCAAATCCTGTAATGAATTTATTTGTGAAAGCCTATCTAAAAAAACAGCAAGCAACTTATATTGCAGACTTAAAAAAAGCTTTAGGTGAATAAAATGAGCATAATGCGAAGTTGATATATTTCCTAACACCGATAAAATGCAGTGGATATGTTCCCATTAACGAACTGGCACTAAAATTTCCAATATGACATTCATTCACTCATCTCGTGCCACGTTGAGACGGTGGTGAAGATAGAGCGTAAATGAGCTGCTTTCAAAGGGTTTGAAGGATTTTAAGTAAAATAAATAGTGTGTTTGTATGTTCCCCAAGACTTCGGTTTTGGGGAAATTTGCTTTAGGGGGTCTAACAAATAAGCATAACTAAGAGGTATTTGCGTATTTGTTTAATTCTGCGTGAAGGTTTAAGGATTTTGCGTATTTGTAAATAGCAAAATGAGAAAACGAACCTCTCTATAGAATTTGTATGATTTCTAGCTTTCCAAGGCGATTTTTGTTTAGTGTAATACCTTAAGTAAAATAATGTCTTTTGAAAAAAAGACTATGATTTCAAAAGAAAGTATATTATAATTAGTATCAATGCAATTTATGATTAGGAGATTTTATAATGAGTAGAGGCGGAAAAAGAGAAGGCTCAGGAAGAAAAAAGTTAGGAAGAGATATACGAATTAAAATTGAAGAGTCTACAATTGAAGATATTAATAATTTGTCTCATGGTATAACTCAATCAGATAGAATTAGAAACTGTATTAATTTAGGCTTAAAATTACTGAAGCAAGAGAGGGAAGATACAAATGAGCAATATTGAACTATACAATGATAACTGCATTGATGTTATGAAAACAATACCGCAGTCATCAGTTGATTTTATACTAACTGATCCACCATATAATTTAGGGAAATTTATGAAGGATAGGCAAACCAATTTAAAAAGAATGAGAGAAAACTTTTTTGGAGCCGCTGGTTGGGATGACTTAGAGTATGAGGATTGGTTGGTCCATATGGAAGAATTTTTTGAAATGTCCTCAAAGGTATTAAAAAAGGGTGGAGCATTACTAATATTTATGTCATTATTAAAGGTCGAATCAATTGTAAGAACAGCTGAGAAATATGGCTTCTATTATAAAACTACAGGGATTTGGCATAAACTAAATCCTATGCCAAGAAATATGAATTTACATTTTATAAATTCTACCGAGGGATGGATTTATTTTATTAATAATGGTAGAACAGGAACATTCAATAATAATGGTAAGCCTATTCATGATTTTATTGAAACATCTTTAACTCCGATGAATGAAAGAAAGTATGGGAAACATCCTACACAAAAACCAGAGCAATTGTTAGAGCATTTTATAAAAATATTATCAAATGAAAATGATATAATACTTGATCCTTTTATGGGGAGTGGTTCAACAGGAAAGGTTGCAAAACAAAATAATAGAAATTTTATAGGAGTAGAATTGTCTAAGGAATATTTTGAAATAGCTAAAAATAGGATCAATGAAGTGGAGATTGTTAAAAATGAAGTTGCGTGTAATTGATTTGTTTGCAGGAATAGGAGGACTTTCACTAGGGTTTAGAATGGAAGGATTTGATATAGTTTTAGCAAATGAAATAGATAAAGAAATTGCTGATTCTTATGTCAAAAATCATCCTGAAACAAAAATGATAAACGAGGATATTACAAAATTAAATATTGAAGCTGTATTTAAGGAATATATAAATACAGTAGATGTTGTTATTGGAGGCCCACCTTGTCAAGGGTTTTCACAAAAAGGGCAAAGAAAGAGTATAAAGGATGAGAGAAATTTTCTTTTTAAATATTTTTATAATGTAGTGAAGCTACTAAAACCTAAGTATTTTGTTATGGAAAATGTGCCTAATCTATTAACTACAGAAAATGGATATTTTAGAAAAGAAATTGAGGATTTATTTAATGAAATAGGATATACTTTAAATTCAAATGTATTAAATGCTTCAGATTTTGGGATACCCCAAAACAGAAAGAGAGCATTTATACTAGGAAAGCTAGGATATAAAGGTGTTGAGTTACCAAAACCTTTAAATATTAAAACAACTATTTGGGATGCCATAAGTGACTTAGCTTATTTGGAGTCTGGAGAAGGTGAATTTAAACAGGAATATAGACTTGAACCACAATCAGAGTATCAGCAGCTATTACGTAAAAAGTCAAAAAATTTATATAATCATATAGCAACCAATCATTCAGAAATTGCATTAGAAAGGCTAAGAATGATCCCTCCAAACAAAGGTAGGGAAATGCTGCCTAAAGAGCATTTAACAAAATCAATATACAGTGGAACTTGGACTAGAATGGTGAAAGAAGAAGTTGCGGTTACAATAACAACGAGATTTGATACACCTTCGTCAGGTAAGTTCACACACCCCTTTCTAAATAGAGCAATAAGTGTTAGAGAAGCAGCAAGGATACAATCATTTCCAGATGATTTTGTGTTTTATGGTACAAAAGGAGCACAAATGAAGCAAGTAGGTAATGCTGTTCCTCCTTTATTATCAAAACAAATTGCTATTGTAATTAAAAATGATGTACGAAATAATTCATAACATATGTGAACAGCATATGTTATTTTTTTGTGAATTTGATATTTTTGTTATATAATAAGAAAATGGAGCTATATTTTACGAGGGGGAATTGAAAGTGAGACCTGAGCAAATAACAGAGAAGAATAATATAGAATTAAAATTAGGAATAAAATCATCTTTACCAAATGTAAAATCTGCATTAGCTTTAATTTATTCATTATGGAAGTCAAATGGGAAAAATACTGAGATGGTTTTTGCTAATGAATCCAGTGGTAATCTATCATTAAAAGATGAATATAAACAAGCACTTGAAGGTTATTTTCAAGATGTATTAACTAATACTGGAACTTCAACTACAGCGTTTGAGAATTATATTAATAGAAATGTAGTTGTAACATCACAGATAGAAGCTTTGAAGGTAGCATTTGAGTTGATTTGGAGAATAGCTATTGTTAAATTTGAAGATGAAGGTAAAGCTTTTAGTGCTGAAAGACAAGGTGGAATCCGTTATAGTAAAAAATTACTATTTACAAAAAATATTGATATCATTGATTTGGTAGTACACTCTAATGAGAGTGAATATAAGAAGATACTATTTAATTGGTTAACTGAAATTGACACTACATTAAATACTGACTTAGAAAGCGAGTTAATTAGAGCTTTTACAATTATTTCAGAGGAAGCAGTATATAGATTACGAATAGATGAGAATAACGATATTAAATTTATAAATGCAGGTATATATGAAAAGTTTCAAGATGGTACGGAGAAGCTAGATGTAGCAGATTACAAAGAAAATATGGGGAGTTTAAGAATTCTTCAAAATTTATTGAAAGAAAACTTAAATTATTTTTTAGGTAAGGAAGGAAAGCTTGCATCGCTTAAAAACATTGCTCGTTTAGAGGAATTAAAAGAATATACCAAAAGAGTTAACTATTTTTTAGATTTAACTAATATTAATATAGAAGTCATAATTAAAGAAGAAGCAAATCCAGATGAAGAAGATACTGATGAGGAAGATAAAACTGATCTTATTATTGGAAGCAATATAATATATTATGGTGCACCAGGCACTGGTAAAAGTCATAGCTTAGAAGAAAAATCAAAAGAATTTAATTCAGTTGAGCGAGTGACATTCTATCCAGAGTATACTCATGATGATTTTATTGGCTGCTTTATGCCTTGTATGAGTTATGTAAAAAATGATACCTCAGAATATGTAGCAGCAGATGGAACAAGCATAACATTGCCGGGTAAACCAGTGCCATATTATACTTATGTAGCAGGACCTTTTACAAATGCTTTGGTTGATGCATTTAATAATCCTGATAAAAATATATTATTAATAGTTGAAGAGTTAAATAGAGCTAATGCAGCTGCTGTTTTTGGTGAGTTTTTTCAATTGCTTGATAGATGTGAGAAAGATAATAAAGAAGGACGTAAAGAGGGAGAAAGTAAATATAACATAAGTGTTTCAAATGAATATTCAGAGTATCTCTCAAGTAAAATACCAACTTATTCTAAAGGCGAAAAAGTAACAATACCTAGCAACTTTACGGTTTGTGCGACTATGAATAGTGCTGATCAAGGGGTAAATCCTTTAGATTCTGCTTTTAAAAGAAGATGGAACTTTATATATGTACCTATTGATTTCTCAGATGCGGAATATAAAGATTATGAAATAGAATATGGTGAGACAAAGGTTACTTGGGAAACTTTTGCTACAACAATTAATAAGCAATTAAAGAAAAAGGATATTAATGAGGATAAGCATTTAGGACAGTATTTTATAACTAAAACTGAAATAGCGGATTTATATAAATTTGCATCAAAAATACTATTATATCTCTTTGATGATGTTTTAAAGTTTAATAGAAGAGGTTTCTTTAAAAGTGATTATAAAACATTTTCAGATTTGTTAGAAGGGTTTATTAATGGAGAAAAAATATTTGAATTTGAATTTAGTTCTGTAATATCGAGAGGAACTGAAAGAGAGACTAATAGTGAGGTAGCTTTAGATGCCCAAAAGGTTACAGAAGGATCAGAAGTAAACTATGCAGAACAACCTGAGAATGATGATATGCCTAGAGTAGCAGAGGATGGTAGCAATGGATTCCAAGATAAAGTATTATAATGAAAAATACTTCTATAAATTAGTTGCAGTTCCTAATGTTGAAGATTTAATACGTAGGAAAATATGTGAAGATAAAGGGGATACAATTCTCTTTAATAGAACAGGAATTATTATACTTAAAGGAATTATATATGTGATTTTTCCTTGTGGATATAGAGTTAGTGAGCCTTACTATGATATTCAACTACTATTAGATTTATTTGATAGACTTGTTAATGAAAAGAAAATGGACAAGGAGTTTTATGATCTCATAGACTTTGAATATGAAGGGAATGGGCATTTATTAACAGTTGCATATGCAATTATGAAAGATTACAGGGAGAATGGATATATTAGAATAGAAAATGTTATTCAAGGAATAAATATTGGCGGAAAAGTTAATTGGAAAAAAACAATGAAGCAAAAAACACAAATATTTACTGAAGATGGTATGCCTATATTTACTGATCTTGTAATGACACGTAAAGAAAATGATAAAGATGCATTACTGCGAAGTCTTCATATGTATGCTATAAATAAAAGTATTGCTATGTTTGGAGTTCTTTTTGGAATGGAAAGTGAATATGACGAAGATGCAGTTGAACTACCTGTAGATAAAGAATATGCAATAAAATTTTTAAAATCTGAAAGGCATATGACATACAACTCAAGACTTTTAAGGGTCATTGATTTAGTAATCAAATTTATTGATTCTAATGAAAATGAGAGTACTGATAATTCATTTATGGCTTTATCAACAAAGAGTTTCTATTCAGTGTGGGAACTTATGTGTAAGGTGATTTTAAGAGATGAGTTTCCAAGTATGCAAAATGATATACCAAAACCATATTGGCAGATAGGAAATGAAAAACCTAGATATACTGAACAGATACCAGACATTGTATATAAGGATAATCAGGAATTATATGTTCTAGATGCAAAATATTATAATATCAAGAAAAACCTACCTGGATGGCAGGATTTAGTGAAACAATATTTCTATGAAATGTCATTAAGAGCTATATTACCAGAGATAACTACTAGTTATAATATTATGTTAATACCACATGATATCACTGAAACAGCAAGGTTTTTAGGGATATCTAAGGTTGAAAATGTACCTCGATTTGGTGAAATAAAAGGGATAGTATTTAATACTAAAAAAGTTATCGAAAACTATTGTTATGGCAGTAAGGAAGATTATAGGAAACTACTTAAAAAAGTAATTACTGAATATTTTGGATAGCAAAACGGGCCTAGTGATTTTGTTTTAGGCCCGTTTTGCTTTTTTAGTGCACCCAGCATGGGCGCAATCTAAAGGGCGAAAGTCCCTAGCACGGGTTGATAGTGCCAAGTGCATAGCTTAAGACAAGGGTGTCCATGGTGACGTGGAATCTGAAGGAAGTCAGCGGCAAAACTCTGGTCTGACGAACAGAAACCGGACTAACCCCTTTATTTTGGACAAATTCTATTGAATCCTTCGTTTTTCTAAGTATTTCACATGGAACTATTTGTGAATAATGCCATGCAGTTTGTGCATATTTATACTATTATAATCGCACAGTCATCCATTCTAGAGTTTCTCCTGAATAAAGGTTGTAAAACTCTTCAGGTGTTTTATAGCCGAGACTTGAGTGTATCCTTCTTTTATTGTACCTCTCCATAAATTCATCCACAGTAATATAGGCTTCCTTATAACTTTCAAATTCATTAACACTAAAGCATTCATCCTCTAATATCCTGTGGAAAGATTCAATATGGGCATTCTTATTAGGTGTTCTAACAGGTATCCTTTCATGATGTATACCCAGAACTTCGCAAGTTTGATTAAACAAATTACTTATAAACTGTGGCCCATTATCAGTTCTAACCACTGGAAATGATTTATCCACATTAAATAAATCTCTCTTTACAAG
>JAVXGR010000014.1:0-15309 GCA_036657335.1 Clostridium sp.
TTCAAATAAAAAGATATATAAACTACAAGTGAAGTTAATATATTAGAAGAAGATGAAGTATATAGTAAAACGGAGAATAAAATATATGAGGATCCATATGTAAAATTTGAAGATATAAGACTAGCCTATAATTTAATAGGAAAGGATAATATTAGTAATATATCTATAGACGGAAATAGTATAGAAGTACATGGATCATGTGAAGACTTAAATGTACTTGAAATATTAAAAAATGAATCTAAATCTAAAGACTTTTCTATAAATAGTATAGTAAAAGAAAATAATATATACTTATTCAATTTAAGCTATAATACAGGAGTATAACTATTGAAAATAAATTTAAGTAAGAGAGAAAAAGTTTTTATTTTGATTTTTCTAATAACCCTTTTTTGGGGGGGAATAAATCTAAGTAAAGGTATAAATAACAAAAAAGAAAGCAAATCAGACTTAGAGATAAAAGAAACTGTAAAGACTAGTGAGCCTATATATAATAATAATAATGAAAAAGATATAGTACTAAAAATTGAAAATGAAATTAAGAACATAGTTACTATAAATTCTATAAATAAAAATGAACACTCAGATGAATATAATAATAAATATGTAAGTATAGAATTACATATAACCGCAAGAATAGATGATATATTTAAGGTTGAAGAATCATTAAATAATATAGGGTTAGAAAAAAACATTAAAAACATAGAAATTGTAAAAAATACAAACTATACGAATATCGAAGAAGAAAATATTATAAATGATTATGTAGACTGTATTATGTCCATTAAAGTCACATAATAAATAAACTTCAATAATTAAGAACTAATATAAAATATTATAGTATAATATACAAAAAATCGTATTACGATAAAAAGTAATTATTAAAGGTATATAACTGAAACATGTAGAAGTCTAAATTAAAGTACAATTAGATTCCATAAATTAATAAAGAATATAAAAACAAAATAACAAAGAATTGTAGAATGATTAAACAAAAAATGGTATAATATGAAATTGTACTTTAATTTAGAAATCGAAGGAGTGAAAGTCACCTTGTTAGGAAGAAATGATTTATGTTCGTGCGGAAGTGGTAAAAAATATAAGAAGTGTTGTTTAAATAAAGATGTTGCATCAGAGAGATCAAATAGAAAGATAGGGCTTTCACAAAAGCAATATTACGAGCTATATGCGAGATTAGCTGAATTCTCTAGAGATGAGAAATTCAAAGCTGAATATGAAAGAGCTAAAGAAACATTCTTTATAATGGAAAATGAAGAGGTAAACTCTAAATTTGAAAGATTCTTTAATACGTACTTTATACAAGATCATATAATGGAAAATAAAAAAGTTATGACTGTTGAATTCTTTGAAGAAAACAGAGATAGCTTAGATGTAGTAGAAAGAGACATATTAAGAAGTTTATTTGAGTCTTATGTAAGTGTTTACGAAGTAAAAGAAATAAAAGATGAAAAAGTGGTATTAAAAGATTGCTTAAATGAAAAAGAAATTTCTACAGAAGATATTAATCTGTTAAAAGATTTTGAAATTGGAAGTCCTATGATAGCTAGAGTTGTTAGCGTAGGAGATACAAATATATTAATAGATATAACTATAAGTATATCAGAAGCAATCAAAGATATAATAGTTGGCGATATAAAAACTTTATTCAGTCAATATGAAGATATTTATAAAGATATGAAGACTTTCTTAATACACCACACTCATATATTATACAAATATATACAACAATTATTAGAGCCAAGTATAGCTGACTATTTAAAATCTCAAAGAGAAGAAAAAGCTAACAAAGTTCAAACTGTTGAAGTTTGTGAAGAAGATGATAAAGTAATATCTATGTTAAAGCACAATGTAGAAGAAGAATTACTACAAGCAAGTGTGGATTTCTGGAATTCATACAAAATTGCTAATGGTGAAGTAAAAGGTGCTGAAAATGGATGGGCAGCTGGAGTTGAATACTATGTTAACAAAGAAGCTGGAAAATCTATAACTCAAGCTCAAATATCTAAAAAATATGATATAAGTCCAAGTACGTTAGGAAAAAGATATAAGGATCTTAAAGCATAATAATAAATAATTTCAAGTTTATTAAATAACAACTTATATATAATGAAATTAGAGGGATTATATAAATATAGTTCCTCTAATTTTATGTTTAAAAGTATTTTTAAGACAAAGTTTATGTAGAAAAACATAGGATATATTAAATTATATATAAAATTACATTTAATTTATAAAAAAAAGGTTTTAATATATAGAAATAATGTATAAAATAGAATTATATAATATACAGAAAGAGGTATAAATATGAATCTTAGTTTAGGAAATGCAATCGCAGTATCAACAAATTTTATAAAATCTAATCCAGCGGTGCCTGTATACAGTGGAGAACAAAACCTAGAAAACTTATATGCAGTTATATATCATATAGAAATAGGATATAATCAAGAAAACTCTCAAGAAGTTAAGCAATATATAATAATAGATTATAAAGAATTTGATTTATCATTAGATTCAAGAAATCAATTAATAGAAGTAGCTAAAGGGTATTGTGCATCAAAAAATATACCAGAAGATAATAACTTAGAAATAGCTCTTTTAGATAATGAAGAAGCTGAAAACTTCTTAGAAAAAGTATTTAATAATATGAAAGTTATAAGAGGTCTTATAACTAAGAAGGACTAGGTAATATGAGTTTAGTAGGAATTGAAGAAATAACTCCGTATAAAGATTCATTTGAATTTAAACTTTTTAAGTATGATGATAAAATAGAATTAGGAAATAAAGACTCATTTATATGTGATTTAAAAGTAATAGTGGAGCGAATAGATGAAGTTTATATAAAAAAGTTTGATAAAAGCTTTAAGCTTATTGCTTTAGCTACAAACTTAAATAATAATGATATTTCCGTAGATGATATAAAAGAATTCATCTTAGATGAAGTTTGGATAGAAAATCTAGAAAAAGATAATATAGATGTTATGTTTATAAAAGGGGCTGTCTCAAAATAGGAAATTTTGAGGCATTCCCTTTTATGCTATTTAGTAAAAAGGAAGGTGAAATTATGTTAAGAATATCTAATATAAAAATAAGTGTAGACGAAGATCCATCTATAATAGAAAAGCTTGTACTTAAGAAATTAAAAATTAAAGCAAGTGATTTAGTAAAGTACTATATTTACAAGGAATCTATAGACGCTAGAAAAGGAAATATAAACTTTGTTTATACTATAGATGTAGAAGTTAAAAATGAAGAACAAATATTAACTAGGCATCCTAAGGATGTAGTTAATATAAAAGAGTTAAAGTACGAAGGTGTAGAGAGTGGTACAGTAAAGTTAGATAAAAGACCTGTAATAATAGGTAGTGGACCAGCAGGTTTGTTTGCGACTTTATTACTAGCTCAAAGAGGGTATAATCCTATATTAGTAGAAAGAGGATTAGATGTAGATAATAGAAGTCAAGATATAGATGAATTTTGGAAAGAAAGAAAGTTTAAAAATAATTCAAATGTTCAATTTGGGGAAGGTGGAGCAGGTACTTTTTCTGATGGAAAACTTACAACAAGAATAAAAGATATTAGATGTAGAAAGGTATTAGAAGAGCTTGTAAACTTTGGATCTCCAGAAGAGATATTATATTCTCATAAGCCTCATGTTGGAACTGACATATTAAAAGGTGTGGTTAAGAATATACGTAATGAAATAATTAGACTTGGTGGACAAGTAAAATTTGATTCAAAAGTTACAGATATATGTAGAGTTAACAGTAATATAGAATCTATAACTATAAATAATAGTGAATTGATAGAGACAAATATAGTTATCTTAGCTATAGGACATAGTGCAAGAGATACATATGAAATGCTATATGAAAGAGGTGTTCATATAATTCAAAAACCTTTTGCAATAGGAGCTAGAATAGAACATCCTCAAGAATTAATAAATAAATCTCAATACAAAGAATTCCATAACCATCCGAGATTAGGTGCTGCAGACTATCGATTAATAGAGCATACTAAGAATGGAAGAACTGCATATACATTCTGTATGTGTCCAGGAGGAAGTGTAATAGCCTCTGCATCTAATGAAGGCCAAGTTGTAACAAATGGTATGAGTGAGCATGCTAGAGACAAAGATAATGCGAATAGTGCATTCTTAGTAAATGTAGCTCCAGAGGACTTTGGAAGTAATCATCCTTTAGCAGGAGTACATTTCCAAGAAAAATATGAAAGATTAGCTTATAAACTAGGTGGAGAGAACTATAATGCTCCAGTTCAGCTAGTTGGAGATTTCTTAAATGATAGAGTATCAACTAAAATAGGAAGTATAAAACCTTCATATGAGCCAGGGTATACTTTTGTTGATTTAAGGGACTGTTTACCAAAATTTGTAACAGATACTATGAAAGAAGCCTTAGGCGGATTTGATAAGAGGATAAAGGGATTTGCAATGGATGATGCAGTTTTAACTGCAGTTGAAACAAGATCATCAGCGCCTATAAGAATAGTTAGAGATGATAAAACGTTAGAATCTACAAATACTAAAAATTTATATCCATGTGGAGAAGGTGCAGGGTATGCTGGTGGTATAGTTACTGCAGCTGTAGATGGAATCAAGTGTGCCGAAAAGATAATTAGTAAGTATTCAAATAAATAAAAAATTAATCTAAATTGAACCTAAAGTTAATACAGATTTAATATTTAACATATATTTAACACTAATGTCCTATTGTATTTGATAAAATACAATAGGACATTCGTTTTTAGACAATGATAATTATCCTTAAGGAGGAAACAAAGTGGAAATTGCAGTAAGTCTTATGGGAGGTTTAGGCCTGTTCTTATATGGAATGAATCTTATGGGAGAAGCTCTAGAGAAGTCAGCAGGTTCTAGACTTAAAAAGATAATTGAGCTACTAACTAGTAATATCATAATGGGAGTTCTAGTTGGAGCATTGGTCACGGCTGTGATACAAAGTTCTAGTGCAACAACTGTTATGGTGGTTGGTTTCGTAAATGCAGGAATAATGACTCTACCTCAGGCAGCAGGAGTTATTATGGGTGCTAATATAGGTACGACAATAACTGCTCAGTTAGTATCTTTCGACTTAAATGGTCTTGCACCAGTAGCACTAGGTATAGGTATAGTACTTTACTTATTTAGTAGTAAACAAAAAGTAAAGCATATAGCTGAAATATTAATAGGATTTGGTATACTATTTACAGGTATGGATTTTATGAAGGATGCAGTAAAACCTTTAGCTGAATATCAAGGGTTTACTGATTTATTACTAACATTTGGAAAGTATCCTTTATTAGGTCTTTTATTAGGATTTGGTATAACTGCAATAGTACAAAGTTCAAGTGCTTCAATGGGTATGCTAGTTGCTTTAGCATCACAAGGTTTAATACCTTTATCATCAGCATTACCAATATTATATGGTCAAAACATAGGTACTTGTGTTACATCATTAATATCTAGTATAGGTGCTAATAAAAATGCAAAAAGAGCCGCAATGATACATTTAATATTTAATATACTTGGAACAGTAGTATTCTTAATATTCTTAAATAAACCAGTAGTAAGTATGGTAACAGCAGCAGATCCAGGTAATATTGCAAGACAAATAGCAAATACCCATACATTATTTAATATAATATCAGTATTACTATTAATACCACTAAATAAAATTATAATAAAGCTTGCAGTAACATTGGTTCCAGATAGTAAAAATGATGAAGATGATACTAGGGTAGTTAAATATATAGATGAAAGAATGATAGAAACACCTTCAATTGCATTAGCTAATACAGTGAAAGAAACTTTAAGAATGGGTGAGAAAGCTAAAGAATCATTAAACTTAGCTATGAGCTCAATTTTAGAGGGTGTAAAAGAAAATATAGAGCATACTAAGAAAAAAGAAAAACAAATTAATTTATTACAAAAAACAATTTTAGATTACCTATTAAAGCTTTCTAAAGCTCCTTTAAACGAAGACTCAAGAGAAGTTGTTGATGTTTTATTTAATACAGTTAATGATATAGAAAGAGTAGGTGATCATGCTGAAAATATAGCAGAATTAGCAGATGCAGCAATAAATTGTGATGTAGTATTCTCTAAGCAAGGTAAAGAAGAATTAAATGACATGTATAATAAAGTTATATCTACATATACATATGCATTAGAGTCTATGAGAACTTCAGATATAGATTTAGCTTGTAAAGTTATAAAGATGGAAGAACAAGTAGATGTGATGGAAAAGTCATGCAGAGTTAGCCATATGAGACGATTAAATGAAAGTTTATGTAGTATAGATAATGGTGTAATTTATTTAGATATAATAATGAACTTAGAGAGAGTTTCTGACCATGCAGTAAATATTGCACAACAAGTAATTGCTCAACAATCAGGACGTAATTAATTAAAGTGGCTTTCTTAAAATAGGAAAGATAATGGACTCCGCGAGTTATTTTCTTACTCTATTTTAAGTGAGTCTTTTTTTTTGATTATTTTAACAATAAAAAGCATGTATTACTAATATAGACTTAACTCTAGAGTAAGTTTTTTTAGCAAAAATTACTATAAAATTGTGTTATAATTTGAGTAGACTATTTTTAAAGAAAGAGGTAAGTTTATGGGAAAAATAAAGTTTGACTATAGTAAAGCTATGAATTTTTTTAACGAAGAAGAAGTTATATCTATGCAACCGTATGTTGATATAGCTCATAAGATGGTTCATGACAAAACTGGACTAGGTAATGATTTTTTAGGATGGGTAGAACTACCTAATAATTATGATAAAGAAGAGTTTTCTAGAATAAAAGAAGCTTCTGAAAAGATAAAATCTGATTCTGATGTATTATTAGTAATAGGTATAGGTGGTTCTTATTTAGGGGCAAGAGCTGCCATTGAAATGTGTAGCCATTCTTTTAGAAATAATTTGAATAAAGAAGATAGAAGATCTCCAGAAGTATACTTTGTAGGACAAAATATAAGCTCTACATATATGATGGATTTATTAGATGTAATAAAAGATAAGGATATATCTATAAATGTTATATCAAAATCAGGAACTACTACAGAACCTGCTATTGCATTTAGAATATTTAAAGATTTCCTAGAAAAGAAATATGGAAAAGAAGAAGCAAGTAAGAGAATATATGCTACTACGGATTCTAAAAAAGGTGCTCTTAAGCAATTAGCTGATGAAGAAGGATACCAAACATTTGTAATACCTGATGATGTAGGTGGAAGATTCTCTGTTTTAACGCCAGTAGGGTTATTACCCATAGCTGCATCTGGATTAGATATAGATGCTATGATGAAGGGAGCACAGGAAGCTTGTGAAGAGTATAGGGGTGAAGATTTAAAAGATAATCAGAGTTATCAATATGCAGTAGCAAGAAATCTTTTACATAGAAAAGGAAAAGATGTAGAGTTATTAGTAAACTATGAGCCACAATTACATTATGTAGGTGAGTGGTGGAAACAATTATATGGTGAAAGTGAAGGGAAAGATAATAAAGGTATATTCCCTGCAGCAGTAGACTTCTCAACAGATTTACACTCTATGGGTCAATATATCCAAGAAGGAAAGAGAATTTTATTTGAAACTGTTATAACTGTTGAGAATGCTAGAAGAAATATAACTATAGAAAATGCAGATGTAGATTTAGATGGATTAAATTACTTAGCTGGAGAAACTGTAGAATTTGTAAATGAAAAGGCATTCCAAGGTACTTTATTAGCTCATACTGATGGTCAGGTTCCAAATTTATTATTAAGTATGGAACAATTAGATGAGTATAACTTTGGATACCTTGTGTATTTCTTTGAAAAAGCTTGTGCATTAAGTGGATACTTATTAGGAGTAAATCCATTTAATCAACCAGGTGTTGAAGCATACAAAAAAAATATGTTTGCTCTATTAGGAAAACCTGGATTTGAAAAAGAAAAAGAAGAATTGGAAAAAAGACTTAATAATTAAGGTTTAATTAAGTTTGAAATTATATAATGAAATCATCATAAGAGGTATTTAACTTCTTACTGATGGTTTCTTTTTTTATATTACAGAATATTATAGCTGTATTAAAAATAAAAAAGTGAAAATAATAAAAGATAGAATATTTTTGTTTTTTTATTTAAATTTGGAGGAGGGATATTATGTCACGTAAAAGAGGTATAGGATTAGTAGTAATAGTAGCGATAATTAGTTCGGTCTTAAGTTCATTATTAACGGTAGCTGTAGTGAAAAATAATATATTAAGTGGTACAGGAACAGGTGATTCAAAATCTGAAATAGTAGTAAATGATAGTGGTAGAACACAAAATGTATATCATGCTGTAACAGAAAAAGCAATGCCATCAGTGGTAGGCATAACAACTACAACGATAACTTCAGATAATAGATTTGCAATACCTACACAATCAGAAGGTGTTGGTACAGGTGTTATAGTAGATTCTAATGGGTATATATTAACTAACTCACATGTTATATCAGATGGAGGTGCAAATACGGTTAATGTTCTATTTAACGATGGTACAACATCAGAAGGTAGAGTTGACTGGTATGATGCTACACTAGACTTAGCGGTAGTAAAAGTAGAAAAGACTGGTCTAACTCCTGCTGAATTTGGAGATAGTGATGAGGTTAGAACTGGTGATATAGCTATAGCTATAGGAAATCCACTTGGATTAGATTTACAAAGAAGTGTAACTCAAGGAATTATAAGTGGATTAGATAGAACGATCGAAACTCAGCAAGGTACTATGACAGGTCTTATGCAAACTGATGCAAGTATAAATTCAGGTAATAGTGGAGGGCCATTATTAAATCAGAATGGTCAAGTAATAGGTATAAATACAGCAAAAGCTTCTCAAGGTGAGGGGTTAGGATTTGCAATTTCTATAAATACAGCAAAACCTATAGTTGAATCTATAATAAAAACAGGTAAATTTGAGAAAGTAACATTAGGAATCAAAGGTGGAGATGTATCAATGTATGAAGCTGCTACAAACCAAAAACTTGGCGTAGAACAAGGTGTTTATGTAGTAGAAGTTATTGAGAATACTTCGGCACAATTAGCAGGAGTCAAAGCTGGAGATATAATAGTTAAAGTTGCAGATACTAGTTTAACAGGAATGTCAGATTTAAATAAAACGTTATGTACTTATTCAAAAGAAGATACAACAAAAATAGTTGTATATAGAGATGGAAAAGAAGTGACTTTAAATGTTAAATTTTAAATAGATAAAAAAGGTGAAATTGAACTTATCAATTTCACCTTTTATTTTTATAATAAAAATCATTTATTATAACTGTATTTATTTAAATTGTCTCTTTTATTTCTGGATTTTCATCTGAGCAACAAGTAGAACTTGAAGGACAAGATGAACAATTAGAGCAAGAGCTACAAGCACTAGACTTTTTTTTCGTGATATTTATTAATATAACAGCTGCCAAGCAAACTATTATTCCGCCTATTAATAATTCAATCATAGACCCGCTTGAGTTTCCTATAAATACATTTCCTACAACATTAACTATAAATGCAGCAACCCAAGCTAGTGCAAATTGATAAGTGAAAGAAATAATCATCATCTTATTTCCGTACTCTTTTCTCATAGTTGAAAGAGCAGCTATACAAGGAGTATAAAGAGCAGAGAATATTAAGAATGCATAAGCGCTAACTCCTGTGAAAACTGTAGGTAAAACTGTTGGCAAGTCTCCAAATAAGA
This sequence comes from Clostridium sp., assembly GCA_036657335.1. Classification (GTDB taxonomy): domain Bacteria; phylum Bacillota; class Clostridia; order Clostridiales; family Clostridiaceae; genus Clostridium_D. The sequence goes on from JAVXGR010000014.1 coordinate 9,755, forward strand.
CACTTAAAGTGTTTATAACTATTTCCTTAGCACCTAAACCCGTTAATATAGAAATTGAAATTCTCCAATCTTTAAATCCTAAAGGAACAAATATAGGAGCAATTAATTTACTAATTAAAGCTAAGAAACTATCATTTATGTTTTCTGTGAATCCAGAGAAGTTAAATGATGAAAGTGCCCATATAACAACAGACATAGCAAACATTATAGTAACAACTCTAATTAAGAATCCTTTTGATTTATTCCAAGTATTTTTAAGTAATCCATCTATAGTAGGAAGTTTGTATTCTGGTAGTTCTAATATAAATGGTTCTACTTGAGTTTTATAAGCTGTTTTATTTAAAACTAAAGCAACTAAAATTGCAACTACTATACCAGCTAAGTATAAAGATGTAGTAACTAATGCTTCTTTACCAGGGAAGAAAACTGTTGCGAATAATGCATATATTGGAAGCTTTGCACCACAAGTCATAAGAGGTGCTATTAAAGCTGTTATCTTTCTATCTTTTTCACTTTCTAATGTTCTAGTTGCCATTATAGCAGGAGAAGAACATCCAAGACCCATTACCATAGGTATAAAAGCTTTACCTGATAATCCAACCTTACTCATTATTTTATCCATTAAGAATGCAGTTCTAGACATGTATCCACTATCTTCAAATACAGATATTCCTAAGAATAAAGTAAATATTAGAGGGAAGAATGGTAATGTTCCACTTACTCCGCCTAAAATACCATCTATAATAAGTGATTTAAACCAAGGACTTGAATTAGTTAATAATACATCCATTGGAGTCATTATATAAGTTTCTATAAGTCCGCCTAATCCTTCTTGAAGAGGTCCACCAACCCAATCAAATGTAAATTTAAATAATAGTAATAATAATCCTATGAATACTGGATAAGCTAAAAAAGGATTTAAAACTATATCATCAATTATATCACTTATACTTTTCTTTTTCTCAGAAGTTGACTCACTACATTTAGAAAGTATACTATCTAGTTTTTTATATGTTTCAATTTCAGTTCCAAAGTTAGTATTGTAAACAACATTTTTACCAACTGTATCTCTTATTGTATTTTCTAAGGAATCGAGATTATTTTTCTTTTTTGCTATTGTAGGTATTACAGTTACATTAAGTTCTTTACTAAGTTTTTCTGTATTTATATTTATACCTCTAGAATTTGCAACATCCATCATATTTAATAAAACTATTATAGGTTTATTAAATTCCATAAGTTGAGTTGTTAAGTACAGGTTTCTAGTTAAGTTTGCTGCATCAACAACGTTAATTATAATATCTACATCATCATTTTCTAAGTATGATTTTGCAACTTTCTCTTCATTAGAAAATGTATCCATTGCATATATTCCAGGTAAGTCTACTATCTTTATATCTTTATTTAAAAAACCTTCTTTTTTTTCAATTGTAACCCCAGGCCAGTTACCAACATACTGATTTGAACCCGTAAGAGAGTTAAATATAGTTGTCTTTCCGACGTTAGGATTACCAAGTAATGCTACATTAATCATAAGTAATCACCTCATTTTATTATTATGGAAATTTATGATTTCCAAACCTTTGCTTAATCAACGGTAAAAGCCATTGTCGATATGAGCAGAGGGCATTTTTTATTTTAACGATATATTTTTAGCATCCGATTTTCTAAGTGCAAAATTGAATCCTCTAAATCTTACTATTATAGGATCACCAAAAGGTGCTATTTTTTTTACTTCTATTTCTGTATTATCTATGCATCCTAAAGCAAGTAGTCTTTTTACTAATTTGTCATTTCCTTCAATGTTATTAATTATACCCTTTTGACCAACTTTTAAATCGTAAACAGTCATCATTAATACCTCCTAATGAAATTCATTATCAATAGAATTGTATCAGTATAAAAATAAAAAGTCAAGTAATATGAATAAAAAGTATATTTAATTAAATTTCTATAAATAAATTATTTTTTTGTTAACAAAAATAGTTTTTTAGCGCTTTTTAAACTATAATTAAGATATAGGTTAAAGGGGATAAAATAATATCAGGGGATGAAATGTATGAAAACCAAGAAAATGACATTTTTAAGTCTAATGGTAGGGTATAGCTTAATATTATATATAGTAGAAACTTATATTCCTAATCCGTTGATTATATTATTTCCAGGAGCTAAATTGGGTTTAAGTAATATAATAACCTTAGTTTCTTTAATATTATTAGGTATAAAAAATACTTTTATAATAGTAACAGTAAGAGTTATATTATCATCTATATTTTCAGGACCATTGTCATATTTATTATTTAGCATAGGGGGTGCTTATTTAAGTTTAATATTAATGTATGTATTTTCTAAGATTGATGGATTTTCTATAATTGGAATAAGTATAATTGGTGCTATTGGACATAATATAGGACAGTTAGCAGTGGCTAGTATAATAATAGAAAACATATTAACTATAGGATATCTTCCATTTATGTTAATGACATCATTGGTTACAGGATGTTTTGTAGGTATTGTAGCTAAATATTGCATGCCTAAAATCGGTAATATATGTAAAATGAATTGACAAAGAATATCAAGATTTGATAAAGTATATATAAGAATATAAATTTATAATAGTGGTGATTATTATGGCGAATAGCAAATTGGAAACACTAAAAACTGAGATAGAAGAATTGAGACAAGAAATAAATACTTATATACAATATCCAGAAATATTTAAAGAAGAATTAATTGAATCAAGCAAAAAAATAGATATCTTAATTAATAAGTATATATTTTTAAGTAAATAGCCCCACGAAAGTGGGTTTTTTTGTATTCAAAATTAGAAATCTTATTATAATTTAACTGAGTATAAATAACTACAAATAGCAAATATTAAATAAATAATTAGGATAATAATTTATTTAATATAAGGGATGATAAATATGATTTTAAGTAGTATTATAAACACCATTGTAATAGTGATAATTTCATGCACATTGCTAAAACTTATACAATATCTTTTACATAAATTATTTGAATTTACTAGATTTGATGTTAGGTATGAAAATACTTTATGTAGTGTTTTATCCTCAGTATCATATTATATCGTGTTTATTATATGTATTATTTTAATATTAAGAGAATTTAATATTGTGGATGCAACAAAATTTGGTTCCTTAGTAACAGGAGCAAGTATTGTTGGTTTAATAGCAGGTTTTGCATCTCAAAGCATATTAAAAGATATTTTTAATGGATTTTTTATTTTATTTGAGAAACAAATTCAAGTTGGAGATTTTGTTATTATAAATGAAGACTTTAGAGGAACTGTAGAAGAGATAGGAATAAGAAGTACGAGTTTAAGAGATTGGGATTTAAGGAGAATAACTTTACCAAATGGAAGTATCAACAGTATAAGAAATTATAGTAAAAATAAAATGAGAGTAGTAGTACATGTTAAAGTATCTTACGAAGAAGACCCAATGAAGGTTATGGATTCATTAGAGGAAGTTTGCACAATAATGAACGAACAATATAGTGACTATTTATATGAGGCACAATGTAAGGAAGTATCTAGACCTTTTAAAGTATATGGTGTAACTGATATAGAAAAAAGTTCAGTAGGTGCTCAATATACTATAACTGGAATGGTAAAATCATATAAATATTTTTCGGCCCTTAGAGAAGCTAAATTACAAATTTTACTAGTATTTAATAAAAATAATGTTAAAATAGCATACCCTAAACATATAAATATTATAAGCTATGATAATCAGGATAAGGATTATTTATAGAATTTAAGTCTATTAAGATTGGGGGGGATTTTTATAGACACGAAGGAAATTATAATCAAGCTATTATTAGCATTATTTATAGGTGGAATGACAGGGTTAGAGAGGGAAAAATCTCATCAATTTGCTGGATTTAGGACTCATATATTAGTATCTGTTGGAGCCTGTACTACTTCGATTACAGCATTAAGTTTATTTAGTCAATACAGTACTTATGCAAATATTGATCCGGGAAGATTACCAGCACAGGTTTTATCTGGGATAGGCTTTTTAGGCGCAGGGGCAATATTAAAAACATCTAATGGAATTAAAGGATTAACAACTGCTGCGGGAATATGGGTAACAGCGTGTATTGGTATAACAATTGGTTATGGACAATATGTACTTGGAGTTTCAGCTTGGCTTTTTGTTATGATAACTTTATATATGTTAAAAAGGATAGATAGAAAGATTTTTAAAAAGAAAGAAACTATATTAAGTATAACTGTAAATAATATTAATGTAGTTTCGCAGATTTATGATAAATTAATTAAATCTCAAATTATAATTAAAAATATGGATATAGAATCAGGTGAAGATAATATCTGGAGAATTAGTTTTTATATGGTTTATGATAGACGGTTAATTTTAAGTGAATTTACTAATGAATTAAAATCTATAAAAAATGTAATATTTATAGATTTTATAGATTAAAAATGACAAAAAGGAGCTATTAAAGATGGTTAAAGATAGAAACTCGATAGAAGAAATGTATAAATGGAATATAGAAGAAATGTATGCAAGTAAAGAATCAATAGATTCAGATATTAAAAAGGTAGAAAATTTAATAGTAGAAGTTAAGAGATATAAAGGAAAATTAGATATAGATAAAGAGAGTCTATATAATGCACTTAAAATATCTGTGGATGCATCAAGGATTGTATCGAATTTATATGTATATACTCATATGAAGCAACATGAAGATACTAGAATAAATGAAAACCAAGCTGTTGCAACTAAAATAGAAATGCTTTCTACGGAATTATCAATGGCAACTTCATATATGGTACCAGAAATAATATCAATAGATGAAAGTAAATTAAAAGAGTTATTAGAATCTAAGGAACTAAGTTTTTATAAAAAATATATAGATGATATCTTAAGAGAAAAGCCATATACATTAGGTGAAAAGGAAGAAGAAATACTAGCAGCAGCATCTGATATATCAGGCGTGGCTGAAAATATATATGATATGCTTTCTTTTGCAGACTTAGAGTTTCCTCAAATCGAAGATGAGAAAGGGAATAAAATAAAAATAACTAATTCTAATTTCTCTGTGCTTTTAAAAAGTAAGGATATAAAGGTTAGAAAAGATGCTTTTGAAGCAGTATATTCTACATATGATAAATACAAAAATACTTTTGCATCAACTCTTTATGGAGGAATAAAATCTGAAATTTTTTATGCTAAAATGAGGAAACATAAGTCAGCATTAGAGGGATCTTTATTTAGCGATGACGTAAGTGTAGATGTTTATAATAATCTTATATTAGCAATAGATGAGAATTTAGATTCACTTAATAAATATGTTGAGCTAAAAAAGAAATTTCTAGGAGTAGAAGAAATACACATATATGATTTATACGTACCATTAACAGATAAATTTGATATGAAAATACCTTATGAAAAAGCTCAAGAAATAATACTAAATGCATTAAAGCCTTTAGGAGAAGAATATTTAGACGTAATAAAAAGAGCATTTTCAGAAGGTTGGATAGATGTTTATGAAAATGAAGGAAAACA
>JAVXGR010000014.1:15319-26693 GCA_036657335.1 Clostridium sp.
AAAACAAGGAGGAGCATATTCTTGGGGAAGTTATGACTCTCATCCATATATTCTTATGAACTATCACGATGACTTAAATTCATTATTTACATTAATACATGAGTTAGGTCATTCAGCTCATAGTTATTATTCTAGAAGTACTCAAGAATATTTATATTCAGATTATAAAATATTCGTAGCAGAAGTAGCGTCAACTTTAAATGAGTTATTACTAATAAACTACTTATTAGAAAACTCTACTTCTAAGAATGAAACAATTTACTTATTAAATTATTATTTAGAACAATTTAGGACTACTGTATATAGACAAACCATGTTTGCTGAATTTGAAAAAATAACTCATGAAAAAGTAGAAGGAAAAGAACCTTTAACAGCTAAGGAATTTACAGATATATACTACAGTTTAAATGAAAAGTACTATGGTAAATCTTGTAGTGTGGATAGAGAGATAGGTCTAGAATGGGCTAGAATACCTCACTTCTATTCAAACTTCTATGTTTATAAATATGCAACAGGATTCTCTGCAGCAAGTGCATTAAGCACACAGATACTAAGTGAAGGAGATGTTGCAGTAAAAAGATACATAAAATTTTTACAAAGTGGAGGTTCAGAATATCCACTTAATCAATTAAGAGCTGCTGGTGTAGATATGGAAAAGAAGGAATCTGTAGATAAAGCGTTAAAGGTGTTCAGTAACTTAGTAAATAAATTGGAAAAAGAATTATAAAAAAATAAAGGGCTGTATAAAATCTAAGATTTTATATATGCCCATTTTAAGTTTTAGAAAAAATATTTATAAATAATAAAATAGGAAGGTATATGTACTATGGGTGTGTTATTTGATTTATTCAAAACTTTTTTCAGAATAGGTGGATTAACATTTGGAGGAGGTTATGCTATGCTTCCTATGTTAGAAAAAGAAGTAGTAGAAAGTAGGCAGTGGGCAACAAGTGAAGAATTGCTAGACTATTATGCTGTTGGGCAAACTACTCCGGGAATAATTGCTGTTAATACAGCTACATTTGTAGGTTATAAGGTTAGAGGCGTTTTAGGTGCTTTATTTGCAACTATGGGAGTAGTATTTCCTTCTCTTGTAATAATTATGATTATAGCTACCTGTTTGCAGAGCTTTTCTAAATTTGAAGTTGTACAAAATGCATTCTCAGGAATAAGAGTAGTAGTAGCAGTTCTTATACTAAATGCAATTATTAAACTATGGAAGAATTCTGTAACAGATAAATTTGGAGTAGCAATATTTATATTGATATTTATATGTGGATCAATATTGAAAATTTCATCTATTTATATGGTTATATCAGCAGCAATAGTAGGACTTATAATTACATATAGGAGAAAAGAATAATGATAACTTATATACAATTGTTTTATGAATTTTTTAAGACTGGATTATTTGCTGTGGGGGGAGGATTAGCAACATTACCATTTCTATACGATATAGCAAGAAACTATCCTTGGTTTAGTGAAGCTACACTTGCAGACATGGTAGCTATATCTCAGTCAACACCAGGTCCTATAGGTATAAACATGGCAACTTTTGCAGGATTTCAAGCAGGGGGTGTACTAGGAGCAATAATAGCAACAACAGCATTAGTAATGCCTTCTTTTATAATAATTATTATAATAGCTCATTTTTTAAATAGATTCAGACAAAGTAAACAAGTTGAAGGTGTATTTTATGGATTAAGACCTGCGGTAACAGGACTTATAGCAGTGGCATGGTTTGAAGTTGTAAATATATCTATTTTAACGTGGAGTAAATTTATAAATACTAAAAATATAATAAATTTATTTGACTACAAAGCTTTAATTTTGTTTTTAGTTGTATTCTTTATATCTAGAAAATCAAAAAAACACCCGATTGTATTTTTATTAATAGGAGCATTATCAGGAATTATATTTAAATTATAAGATATTTACATACTCTTAACAATGTTTACTTTTATTTAACTGTTTCCTAATATATAGTTAACAAAAGATTTGTATTATTGAATTGTAAAGAAAAGCCAATAAAATAAATTAAAATATATCGGGGGTAATAAAATGTTTAAGAAAAGAGTATTAGCATTATTATCAAGTACAATATTAGTTGCAGGATTAGCAGTAGGATGTTCATCAGATTCAGGTGGGTCATCAAATGCAGCAGGCAAGATAACAGTATCAGGATCTACTTCAGTAGGACCAACGATAGAAGTTTTAGCAGAGAAGTTTAAAGAAAGCAATTCAGATATAAAAATAGAAATACAACAAGTAGGTTCTTCAGCTGGTATAAAGAGTACTATAGAAGGTACATCTGAAATAGGTATGTCATCAAGAGATTTAAAAGATGAAGAGAAGAGTGAAGTTGAAGGTACTGAAATAGCACTAGATGGTATAGCAGTAATAACTAACGCAGCGAATGAAGTAAAGGAATTAACTCTTGATCAAGTTAAAGATATATACACAGGCAAAATAACTAACTGGAAAGAAGTTGGAGGAAAAGATGCTCCTATAGTTGTAGTATCAAGAGAAGACGGTTCAGGAACTAGAGATGGATTCCAAGAAATAGTAGGATTTGAGTCAGAAGAATTAATAGCTGAAGCTCAAATAACTGATGGTTCGGGAAATATAAAATCTACTGTTGAAGGTAATGAAAATGCAGTAGGATACATGTCATTTGGATATGTTGATGAAAAAGTAAATGCTTTAACAATAGATGGTGTAGAACCAACTGCAGAAAATGTAAAATCATCTACATATATAATAGCAAGACCATTTATATTAGTTAATAAAGCTGATGCTTTATCAGAAAATGGAAAAGCTTTAATAGATTTCATATTAAGTGATGAAGGACAAAGCATAGTAGAAAGTAAAGGGCTAATAAGTATAAAATAATAAAATAGATTTCCACAAATACTACTAAAGAGCTATATTAAGAAATGCTGATTCTTAATATAGCTCTTTTGATATGTTAAATAAATTTAACTTAAAATAGTGAATGTAAAGTAAATGTTAAGAGAACGTAATATTTTTACTTCTAATTAACATGGATATAATTTAGATTTAACTTTCCAGCTGTATTATTAAATTAAAGAGATACTTTGAATGTAAGCATAAGTAATTTATTTTAAATAGTATAGAAAATCGGGAGGTTATAGTATGTCTGTTAAATCTCAAGCTGTAGAGCTAGATGAGAAATCTAAAAGCATCAATAATAGAGGTAAATATATAGCAGAAAGTGTAGCAAAAAACATATTTTTCATAAGCGCACTAGTTGCAGTAGTAAGTTTATTATTAATAATAGGATTTGTATTTTATAAAGGGTTAACACCATTTATATCTAAAGGATATTCATTTACAGCATTTTTAACTGGAGTAGAATGGTTACCTTCATCAGATAAATTTGGTATATTACCAATGATATTAGCGTCAATAATGGCTACAGTAGGAGCTTTAATAATAGGAGTACCAGTAGGAATATTAACTGCAGTATTTATAGCTGAGATAGCACCAAAGAAAGTTGCAAAAATGATATCACCAGCAGTGGAACTATTAGCAGGTATACCATCAGTATTATACGGAATATTTGGTTTAGCATTTATAGTACCAGGTATACAGAGTGCATTTAATTTACCTAAAGGACAAAGTCTACTAGCAGTAATACTTGTTTTAGCAATAATGATGTTACCAACGATTATATCTGTATCAGAAACAGCAATAAGGGCAGTGCCAAGAGCATATAAAGAAGGTTCATTAGCATTAGGTGCTTCAAAAATAGAAACAATATTTAATGTCATATTACCAGCAGCAAAATCAGGAATATTAGCAGCAGTAATATTAGGAATAGGCAGAGCATTAGGTGAAACAATGGCAGTAATATTAGTAGCAGGAAACTCTCCTATAATTCCAACATCTTTAATGGATAGTGTAAGACCTCTTACAACAAATATAGCTCTTGAAATGGGATACGCATTTGGAACTCATCAAGAAATGTTATTTGCAACAGGAGTAGTATTATTCTCATTTATATTAATTTTAAATCTAATACTAAACAAATTATCTAAGGGGGCAGATTAATATGAGACAATTTAAAGAAAATATACTGAAATTCTTAATCTATTTATCTGCAATATTTACAGTAGGATCGCTAGCTGTAATAGTAGGATTTATATTTATAAAAGGAATCGGAAAAATTAATTTAAACTTTTTAATAAGTGATTATTCTTCATCAGGAGATGGTGGAATATTACCAATGATAGTAAGTACAGTGTACATGGTCGGGGCTTCATTATCTTTAGCTACTCCAATAGGAGTACTGGCAGCAATATATATGCAAGAATATGCAAAGCAAGGAAAGATAGTAAAAGCTATAAGATTTGCAACAGAAAGTTTAGCTGGGATACCATCTATAATTTATGGATTATTTGGAGGGATTTTCTTTGTAACAGTTTTAAAGTTAAAGTTCTCGATTTTATCAGGAGCACTTACAGTTGCAATAATAATATTACCTTTAATAATTAGAACTACAGAAGAAGCTTTAAAAACTGTACCAAAAGCATATAGAGAAGCATCATTAGCTCTTGGTTCTACAAAATTTCAAACTCTTTATAAAGTAGTACTTCCAAGTGCAGTACCGGGAATATTGTCAGGAGTAATATTATCAGTAGGTCGTGTTATTGGAGAATCTGCTGCAATATTACTAACAGCAGGAACTGTTGCTCAGATGCCTTTAGGTATATTTGATAGTGCGAGAACATTGACTGTTCATGCTTATCTATTAGCTAAGGAATCTGGAGATATTCAAACAGCAGCAGCTTTAGGAATAGTGTTAATATTTATAGTGTTAACTTTAAATATGATTGCAAAAACAATAGCAAAAAAACTAAACAAAGCAAATTACTAAAATTTATATAAATCTTTCTATGAGGTGAAGATATGAGTATAATCAATCAAACAAAACTAAATATAAATAATCTAGAATTATTTTACGGAGATAACCAAGCTTTAAAGGGAATAAATATGAATATAAAATCTAACAAGGTAACTGCACTTATAGGACCTTCTGGATGTGGTAAATCAACATTTTTAAGAACTTTAAATAGAATGAATGATTTAATAGATAATGTAACAATCAAAGGTGAAGTAGAGGTAGACGGAGAAGACATATACAAATCTGATGATGTTATAAAGTTAAGAACTAAGGTAGGGATGGTATTCCAAAAACCTAATCCATTCCCAATGAGTATATATGACAATGTAGCGTATGGGCCTAGAACACAAGGGGTAAAAGATAAAAAAGAATTAGATAGAATAGTAGAAGACAGTCTAAAAGGAGCTGCAATTTGGGAGGAAGTTAAAGATAGACTTAAATCTTCAGCTCTTGGCTTATCAGGAGGTCAACAGCAACGTATATGTATAGCTAGAGCTATAGCTATGAAACCGGATGTTATACTTATGGATGAGCCTACATCAGCTTTAGACCCAATATCTACATTAAAAGTAGAAGAACTTATTGAAAATTTAAAAAAACAATATACAATTATAATAGTAACGCACAATATGCAACAAGCAGCTCGTATTTCTGATGAGACAGGATTTTTCTTAAATGGAGAATTAGTAGAGTTTAATGAAACAAAAACTATATTCACTAATCCTTTTGATAAGCGCACAGAAGATTATATTACAGGAAGATTTGGGTAGGATTATTTAAAATATAAAAGGAGTATAACTATGATTGTAACAAGGCTAGAATTCAATATAAACACTCTTAAAGACTATACACTTAGAATGGTTGAAAAGTGTGAAGATGCTGTATCTTTATCTGTGAAAAGTTTAGTAGAAAAAGATTTAGAACTTGCTAAAAAGGTTATAAAACTAGATGAAGATATTGATACATTAAGAGAATATATAAGAGATAGAAGTATAGAATTAATGGTACTTAAGCAACCAATGGCAAGAGATTTAAGATATATATATGCTTTAAGTAATATGGCTATAGAGCTAGAGAGAATCGGGGATTATGCTGAAAATATAGCAGAAGAAACTTTATCTATTGGAAATGATGAGTATATAACTAATTTAGATTCAATAGTTACAATGTCTAATATATGCTTAAGTATGCTTAGTGATGTAAAGAAAGCTTTAGTTGAGTGTGATGAAGAATTAGCTTACGAGATAGCGATGAGGGATGATATAGTAGACAATGCATATAAGGATTCTAGACCTATTATTATAAGTAAAATGTGTGAAAATCCTAAAAATATAGATCAAGGAACTAGACTTTTGTTTGTAGGAAGATACCTTGAAAGAATTGGAGACCATATAACTAATATATGTGAAAAAATAGTTTACGCAGCTAACGGACAAATGATAGAGATAGATTAATGATGTGTTACATAGTATAAATTTGTAACTTTAGAGGCATAAATATAATTTTTAATTATATTTATGCCTCTTTGCCTTATTTATTAATTAAATAAGTTAAGTGAATTTGAGCGTTTGCTATATATATAATACATCAATACAGAAAATTCTGATAGTTTATAAGGAATTGGGGTCAAAGTATTGGAAAAATTGTGCCTAAAGTATACAATAATAAAAAAGATATTTAAAATATGAGGATTAGGGGTGTTGGGAATGAATGTAGAGGTAGTTGAAATTAGTGGCAGTCAATGTGTAAGTATGATAATAGATGAGGTAAAGAAAAGAAATAAGGGAGATGAAGAATTTCATCAAGCTGTTGAAGAGGTTTTACACTCCTTAGAACCTGTATTAGCTAGACATCCAGAGTATATGAGGGAAAAAGTATTAGAAAGGCTTGTAGAGCCTGAAAGACAAATTATATTTAGAGTTCCTTGGATTGATGATAAAGGTAATGTTCAAATTAATAGGGGGTTTAGAGTACAGTTTAATAGCGCAATAGGTCCATATAAAGGGGGACTTAGATTCCATCCATCAGTTAATGCAAGTATAGTTAAATTTTTAGGTTTTGAACAAATATTAAAAAATTCTTTAACTGGATTACCTATAGGTGGTGGGAAAGGTGGATCTGATTTTGACCCTAAAGGGAAATCGGATAGAGAGATAATGAGGTTCTGCCAAAGTTTTATGACTGAATTATATAGACATATAGGTCCTGATGTAGATGTTCCAGCTGGGGATATGGGTGTTGGAGGTAGAGAAATAGGATACTTATTTGGACAATATAAGAGATTAAAAAATGCTAATGAACCAGGTGTTTTAACAGGAAAAGGATTAAATTATGGCGGGTCACTTGCTAGAACAGAGGCTACAGGATATGGTCTTATATACTTTGTCGATGAAATGCTAAAATCTAATAACCTGAGCCTAGAAGGTAAAAAAGTAGTTATATCTGGAGCTGGTAATGTTGCAGTTTATGCAGCTCAGAAAGCTCAGCAATTAGGTGCATGTGTAATAGCTATGTGCGATTCAAATGGATACATAGTAGATGAAAGTGGAGTAGATGTAAATTTAGTTAAACAAATAAAAGAAGTAGAAAGAAAAAGAATAAAAGAGTATGTACAACGAAAGCCTAATACAAAATATTTTGAAGGTCAAAAAGGTATTTGGTCTGTAAAATGTGATATAGCATTGCCTTGTGCAACTCAAAATGATATAAATCTAGATGATGCTATGTTATTAGTTACAAATGGAGTAACCGCAGTTGGTGAAGGTGCAAATATGCCTTGTACTAATGAAGCTTTAAATTATTTATTAGAAAATAAAGTTTTAGTAGCACCAGCAAAAGCTGCTAACGCCGGAGGTGTTGCAACTTCAGCTTTAGAAATGGCTCAGAATAGCATGAGACTTTCATGGTCATTTGAAGAAGTAGATGAAAAGTTAAATAATATAATGGTAAATATATTTAATTCATCTAAGGAAGCGGCAAAAGAATATGGTTCAGAGGGGAATTACGTTGTAGGAGCTAACATTGCAGGATTCTTAAAAGTAGCAGATGCAATGATGAGCCAAGGAATAATATAGTGAACATAAATCACAATTAATTAGCATAAAACATGTATAAGTTCATATAATGCTTGAATGTTTATACCAACTGCTGTATCAGTTATTTATATGTCTTCCTCGTGGGAGAACTATATAGATTTTGATATATCAGTTGGTATTTTTGTGTAATGAATATATTACTTTATTATGAATTTACTCATTGTATTTATGTAGAAAATAAATATAAAGAATTATTTGAAAAATTAATAAGAGCTAATAATTAAACATTTTAGTGGCTACCAATATTTTTTTTTATAGCTTATACTATATAGGTAAAATATATGATCGTAATCACAACAGGAGGTTTTATCATTGAAGTTTAAGCTAGGCATGAGAAATATCAAAAGTGGTATAGCCGTTATGCTTTGCTGTATGCTAGGACAATATGTTATTGAAAATTTGTTTTTCGCAGTTGTAGCATGTGCGATATCGGTTCAGGATACAGTAAAGGGATCTGTTAAGGCAGGCTTAGGTAGAGTAAAAGGAACTATACTAGGAGGACTAATAGGATATTTAACGGTTCTTATTAAACCAGGAGATCCTATTTTATGTGGATTAGGAGTAATGGCAGTTATATATGGGTGTACTGCATTAAAATCACCAGGTCTTGTTGTATCACTAGTTACATTTTCAGCGATACACCTAGGAAATATCGTAACTGACCCTGCCTACTATGCAATGCATAGGGTTATAGATACATCAATGGGTGTAGTATTTGGTGTAATAGTGAACTATATGTTTGCTAGACCAGATTATTTTGAAACTACAATTAACGAGTTCATTAATATGGAGAAATTATCAAAAGAGTTTATAAAGTTAAGAATAATAAATAATGAAAATTTTGATATAGAAAAGTATGGTTTAGCATTTAATAAGCTAGAAAATACATATTCAAAGTTCCTAGATGAAATGGACTTTAGTAAGAATAGTATCAATACAGATGAGCTAGAAGATGCAATTGGAGTATGTGAACAAATATATTTCCATATGAAATCAATAGAGTTATTAGAACAAAAGCTATATCTAAACAAGCAAAATTATAAGAAGCTAAAGAAATTCTATAAAGGTCAAGAATTAGATTGGGAAATAGATGATGCTAAAAGCCCAGTATTCAATTTTCACTTAGGAAAAATAATAGAAAAAATAGATCAATTAAATTGTATAAGTCACAATTCATAAATAAAATACAGTACCTCTGCAAACTATAGATATACAAGTCAACTGTGGAGGTACGGTATGAAACCTACCTGTTTAGAAAATCAAATATTGAATAAGTATAAAACTTAAATTTTTAGAGAACTTATAAGATTAGTATGGAAAGAGGAATTAGATAGTGTAAAAGGTGTTAGTTTGCAATATATGATTCATGTAAGTATTGTGAAAATATGAAAGAAGAATGTTTAATTAAAAATAAGCATATAGATTGTAATAAGGAAATCACGTGTAACGTCTGTGGAGAATGTATACAAAATTAGGGGAGGAGTAAAGTAATAGAAAAGACATTAAGGTAAATTGATAAAGATATAAAGTTTAAGCTTGTAGTATTTTAAGGTTCAAAAGAATGTATTGATGGATGTATAGGTTGACCTAAAAAATTATATCTGTAGACTTAGCAGCTTAATATGTGGACAAATACTCTAAATGTGCAAATAAAAAATGCCATTCAATAATTTAAATGTTACTCAATTTTTAATGGAAGCGGGAATAAAAAAATTGAGGACTTATATGATATAAAGCATAAAAAAATACAGCAAATTTTCAGTAGACATTTAAAAAATAACATAAATTAATCTTTATATAAAAGGGAGATTAGAATATGGGGGATAATAAAAAAATAATAAAAATAATTATAGCCATATTTATAGCTATAATTACATTAAGTATAGGAATATCCTATACTCAGAAGAGTAGCTTAATGAAAAATAATGTGGACGAGAACAAAAATGAAAGTAAAACTATAAGTGATATTATGTATAATACTTCTAATGAAATAAATAAAGGACCTGGAGCAACAGAGGAAAAAATAGCTTATATAACAATAGATGATGGACCTTCAAAGTATACTAATCAAATATTAGATATACTGGATAGCAATAATGTAAAAGGAACATTTTTTATGCTAAATAATAATATGTTACTACATAAAGAAGACGTTAATAGGATGGTAAATGAAGGTCATGGAGTTGGCTTTCATGGTGTAAGTCATGATGTAAAGGAATTATATAAAACACCTACATCTTCATTAGATGAGTTTGAAACATGTAATAAGACCTTATATGAAATAAGTGGAAAGACCTCAAAGTTAATAAGACTTCCATATGGAAGTAAACCATATACACCTGAAGAAAATTATAATATTTTGATTCAAAATAATTACTTAATGTGGGACTGGACATTAGATACTTTAGATTGGAAATCATCAACAGACCAGATTGTAAGTAATATACTGTATTATGGAAGAGAAAAAGAAGAAATAGTAGTATTAATGCACGAAAAAGAACAAAGTGTAAATGCGCTGAATGATGCTATTAAAATTTTAAAGGAAAGAGGTTATACTATACTTCCTATAACTGAGAATTTATCTCCTAAAAATTTTTGGATAGGTAACACAAATAGTTAAAAAAGCTTATATTATTTTAAACAATTGACAACAATAATAGTAATTGGATATAATTAATAAATAAAATAATATATAAAATGCAGTGAAGAAGAGGAGTATGTAAATACAACTAATAGAGAAGAAGACTCATAGGCTGGAAGGTTTTCTAAGTGTAGGTTTACAGAAGGTAGCTTCGGAGTTTCTAAGTTGAACTAATAGTAGGCTTAGACGGCGAAAGTCGTTAAATTTATTGAGAGCCAAGATAAGCAAAATGAGTGAAGTGAATCTTGGAATTAAGGTGGTAACGCGAGCTTTTCGTCCTTATTTATAGGATGAAGGGCTCTTTTTGATTTTAAAAATAGACTAATTATAAAATAGGAGGAAATATAATGGAAAATACTAACTTATCAAAAACGTATAGTCCTAAAGACTTTGAATCAAGATTATATTCAGAGTGGGTAGAAAAAGGATACTTTAAATCTAACCCAAACCCAAATAAAAAACCATTTACAATAATGCTTCCACCGCCTAACATAACAGGGCAATTACACATGGGACATGCACTTGACCATACATTACAAGATATTCTTATAAGATGGAAGCGTATGGACGGATATGAAGCTCTATGGCAACCAGGAACTGACCATGCATCTATAGCAACAGAAGTTAAGGTTGTTGAAAGAATAAGAGAGCAAGAAGGGAAATCTAAGTACGAATTAGGAAGAGAAGAATTCCTAAACAGAGCTATGGACT
>JAVXGR010000015.1:0-26040 GCA_036657335.1 Clostridium sp.
ACAATACTACTTTCAGAGCAGACACTTAGGGCTTGTCGCCCCAAGCCCCTATCCCTTTAGGGTAGTGGGCTGTTGACGTTTTCTCCAATCTCCATAGGGTATATAAATAGATTTTTCATTAAATACTTCAGGGTCATTAAGAGTGTAGAAATACATATAAGCTTCTTCTATTTCACCAGAGTCTAGTGTTACAGGAACTATGATTCTATTATATTCATTTTTAGGATTATCTAATCCATAATAGTGCTCCATCTTATCCATGGATTCTAAATTGCTTTTAAAATCTCTTATAGTAAATAATTCACCGTAAATCACGTCATCACCTTGTAGTACTGCGGGATAACCTTTATGAGGCATATCGTACAATCTTCCTTTAATAGTACCCTTCTCTAGTGATAGTGTTTTACCTTCAAGATATTTTTTGTGATTAAAGAATCCTTCCATTAAACTGCCATAAACAAAAATCTTTCTTTCTTTGTCTAGGTTATAGTTTAACAAATTGCACCGCCTACCTCTTTAATATCTGTGCTATTTAAAACAGCAGCTTCTACAGCTAACTCTAAGGCTTTGGTAATGTCAGCTAAAGACATACTAGGAGTATTTTTTTTATTTAATACCTGTGATGGTATAAATGGTACATGGATAAATCCACCCTTTATGTTTGGATACTTTTTATCAATCATATATAGTATTCCATACATTACATTATTACATACAAAGGTACCGGCACTATTTGATACAGAAGCAGGGATACCATTGCAAGAAATATGTTTAACCATTGCTTTAATTGGTAAATTAGATAAGTATGCAGTAGCTCCATCAGCTTGAATAACCTCATCTATAGGTTGCTGACCATCATTGTCAGCAATACGAGCATCATCAATATTAATAGCTACTCTCTCAGGATTTATATCAAATCTTCCACCAGCTTGACCGATAGAAATAACAATATCAGGACTATGTAATTGTATTGCTTCTTCTATTTTTACAACAGCTTTTCCAAATACAGTTGGAATTTGTAATTTTATCACTTCTGATCCTAAAATAGTATTTTGCATAGCTTTTACAGCTTCTAAAGCAGGGTTGATTTTTTCTCCACCAAATGGATCAAATCCGGTTATTAAAACTTTCATGGTAGTACCTCCAGTATAATATAGTTAATTTTTATATTATTTTAAAAAGCCCATAAGTACATTAATACTATGTGTATGATTAATAGTATAATTGCTACAGGGACTTGAGCAATTATCACTCTGTTTTTATTTTTAGTTTCCAACAAGGCCGCAGGGAGTACGTTGAAATTGGCAGCCATAGGTGTTAATAAAGTACCACAGAAACCAGCTGTTAATGCTAATGCACCAGCTATAGCAGGGTTAGCACCTTGAGCTAATACAAAAGGCACACCTATACCAGCTGTAATTACAGCAAAGGCTGCAAAGGCATTTCCCATAATCATTGTAAATACAGCCATACCAATACAATAAGCAGCAGCACCGGCTAATAAGTTACCATCAGGAATTATAGTAGAAATTCCATTGGAAATAATAGTACCAACACCAGCTGTAGTAAATACTGTACCTAAAGCTGCAAGTAATTGAGGTAATATGCTGGTAGCACCTATTTGTTGCATCATTCTATTGCCGTCAGTTACTATATTAGAAGGCGAAGATTTAGTAATAAATAGTGTAACAATTAAAGCACCAATAGCAGATATACCAATGGCAGTTTTACCATCTAACTTTGTAAATTGAGCTATACATAAAGCTATTACTGCTAAAAGTATAGAGGGTATAAAAATTTTATTTCCAAGTTTTTTACTTTGAGTTTTTCTAAAGCTATCTTCAGGAGCTGAAAGATTACCTATTTTAACTTGTTTAGTTAGTGTTAAACAACCTATAAGTAATAATAATAATCCTGAAACTTGTGCCGGAATATATTTACCAGCTATGAAAATAAAAGCTAATATAATCCAAAATCCAGCAGAACCTAATCTGGTAGGATGTTTAGGATCTTTTAATATCATAAATGCAGTTAATAGCATTAAAAGTCCTGTTAATATATAAAAACCTTCTAATAATAGGGATGATATTTGTTTAATATCCATAATGTAAACCTCCTTGTTTAGTTTTTCTTACTATATTTTTTATCAAGTTTTTTATCAAATGCTTTGTACTGTATGAAGGCTATTACAAATGCAATTACAGCAATTGGAATAGATGCCTTTGCTACAGAAACCTGTGTTACATCAAACCCTTGTTCTCCTAATGTACCAACAATTAATAGTACACCGGAACTTGCCATGAATAGATCTTGACCAAAGAAATTACCATAGTTATCAGAAGTTGCTGCGTAACCTTTGATAAGTTCTTCATCTTCTTCATCAATTTCTCCATGAACTGTAATAGCAGCACCCTGAGCCATTGGATTTATAAGTGGTCTTATAAATTGAGGATGTCCACCTAATTTAACTGAGAATGCAGCAGATAGCTGTCTTATTAGTAAGTATAAGGTACATACTTTACCAGCTGTTACTTTACCAGCTGAGCGTATTAACTCCACAGCTCTTTCTTTTAAGCCATATCTTTCACAAATACCTATAATAGGAAGGGTTAATAAGAAGATTGTCATATACCTTGTGTCAACAAAAGATTTTCCTAAGATATTTAATATTTCAGAAAAACTAATGCCGGATACTAAACCTGTTGCTAAACCTGATACTAGCACAACGGCAATGGTGTCAAGTTTAAGAGAAAAACCTAAAATTACTATTAAAATACCAATTAGTTTTATCATGTATTTTCACCTTGTCCTTTCGTTTAATTTATACCTAATTATATTGATTATTCTAAAAACATTCTGTAGTGCAGACTACAAAAAAACATTTTTTCACCTGATTTCAGATAAATAATTTAGATTGAATTTAACAGTAGGGAAGTAAAGCAGTTTTATACTACCCTACCCTACTCTACTGTCAATGGTTACTTCTGAATATTATTTCTAGAACCTTGAAGTTCTTTTGCCTTATAGCCATTATTAGAGTTTTCACTTGATTTAGATTCCATAACTTGCCCCTGTATTTCTCCACTAATAGTTGCATTAATTTTATTTTTTTTCTTTGTCATAAAGGTTCCTCCTAATAATTTTATTATGGAAGTAGTTTATAACATTGTTTAGAATAAAATACATGGAAAATAAAGATATATATTTGTTAAATTATGCATAGGCTCAATAACACCGATAAATACACTGATATATTTATTTTCTATAAATTATAAATAGTTCTAGTACATATATTATAGACATGGTATTTAATGAGATTAATTAATATGATATAGTAATATGTATAAGATTAGGTCTAATAATTTTGGAGGATAATATTTATGAAATTAAGTAAAATTTTAAAAGAAGTAGATTATTCATTAATACAAGGAACTTTAGATATAGATATAATGGATATACATTATAATTCAAAGCTAGTAAAAGATAAGTCTATATTTATTTGTATGTCAGGAGCTAAATTAGATGGACATATATACATTGATTCAGCTATTGAAAATGGTGCTAATACTATAATAGTAGAAAGAGAAATAGAAGGATTAGATAAAAATATAACAGTAATTAAGGTGAAAGATACTAAAATAATACTGCCTATTATTTCTAAAAATTTTTATGATGACCCCTCAAGTAAGTTCAAATTAATAGGAATAACAGGTACTAATGGAAAAACAACCGTTTCAAAATTTATAGATATTGTGCTAAAAAACTTAGGTCATAAAGTTGGAGTTATTGGAACTATAGGAACTACAATGGATAATGAAGATATTGATCTAGGGATTACAAAACTAACAACTCCACAGTCTAAAGATCTTCAGCATATCTTTAATATTATGTATGAAAAGGGTGCACATGACGTAATAATGGAATGTTCCTCAATGGGAATCGAAATGCATAGGGTAGATAAATGTGACTTTGATATAGCTGTATTTACTAATTTAACACAGGATCACTTAGATGATCATAAGACCATGGAAAATTATAAAAATGCAAAATTGAAATTATTTTATATGTGTAAGAAATCTGTTATAAATATAGATGATGAATTTGGTGGTGAAATAATTGGAAAAATAGATACCCCATATTTCACATATGCCATAGATAGAGAGGCTGATTTAAGAGCAACAGATATCAATATAACATCTAAGGGAGTTAGGTTTAAAATTATACTTAAAGGAACTAAAAGAGAGGTTTACTTGAAAATTCCAGGTAAATTCAGTATTTACAATGCTTTAGCAACCATAGGTACTTGTTATAATTTGGGGTATGATATAGATTCTATTATTGAAGGAATATGCAAAATAGAAGGAGTAAAAGGAAGATTCCAATTAGTGTCAAATAGTAAAGGTTGTACTACCATTGTTGACTATGCCCATACACCAGATGCCCTAGAGAATGTAATTAAAACCGCTAAAGAGTTTGCAAGAGGTAAGGTAATAACTGTATTCGGATGTGGTGGAAATAGAGATAAAACTAAACGTCCTATAATGGCATATATAGCATCAATTAACTCAGATTTTTTAGTAATCACATCAGATAATCCAAGAGATGAGGATCCAGAAGAAATCTTAAATGATGTAGAATCAGGTATATCCAGTGGAAATAAAAATTATATTAAAATTACCGATAGAAGAGAGGCTATTCATTATGCCATGGATATTGCCAAGGTAAATGATATAATAATAATTGCAGGAAAGGGACATGAAAATTATCAAATCATAAATGGCAAGACCCATCACTTTGATGATGTTGAGGTTGTTGAGGAATATAGATAGAATTATAATAAGGTATCCTGATATTATAGGGTACCTTATTATATATTAGTTTAAACAAATACCATGAAATCTTATCCAAGATTGTACAGATAAATAAAAAAATAAGGGTGTAGGAATATCTATATGAATAAGAAGTATATATTATCATTTGATCAAGGAACTACGAGTTCACGGGCAATTATCTTTGATAAAAAGGGAAAAATAGTTGGGAAATCACAAAAACAATTTACACAGATATATCCAAAGGCTGGATGGGTTGAACATGATCCTATGGAGATATGGGGAACTCAAAGTGGAGTTGCTAGAGAAGTTTTGGAAAGGGCTGGAATAAGCACAGAAGAAATAGCGGCAATAGGTATTACAAATCAAAGAGAGACTGTAGTTGTATGGGAAAAGAGTACTGGAAAACCTATATATAATGCAATAGTATGGCAATGTAGGAGAACGGCTAGCATATGTGAGGAACTTATAGAAATTGGAATGGAAGAATACATAAGAGAAAATACGGGACTTGTTATAGATGCATATTTTTCAGCTACAAAAATCAAGTGGATATTAGATAATGTTGATGGAGCTAAAGAGAAGGCGTTAAAAGGAGAATTAATATGTGGAACTATAGATACTTGGTTAATTTGGAACTTTACTCGTGGAAAGGTTCATGTAACGGACTATAGTAATGCATCTAGAACCATGCTATTTAATATAGAAAGTTTAAAATGGGATAGTAAAATTTTGGAACTGTTAGGTATACCTATAGCTATGATGCCTGAAGTTAAAGAATCTAGTGAAATTTATGGATACACTGATGCAAAGACCTTTGGAGGGGCGGAAATTCCTATAGCGGGCATTGCTGGTGATCAACAAGCTGCATTATTTGGTCAAGGATGTTTCAAAAGTGGAATGGTTAAGAATACCTATGGAACAGGGTGCTTTATGCTTATGAATACTGGAGAAACTTTGATAAGATCAAAAAATGGATTATTGACTACAATAGCTTGGGGAATTGATGGAAAGATTCAATATGCACTTGAAGGTAGTATTTTTATGGGCGGAGCTTGTGTGCAGTGGCTCAGGGATGAGATGGGACTTATTAGAGATTCAAGTGATAGTGAATATTTTGCAAGTAAAGTTGACAGTTCGAATGGAGTGTATTTAGTACCGGCTTTTGTAGGATTAGGAGCACCTCACTGGGATATGTATGCTAGAGGGATTATAGTTGGTTTAACTAGAGGTGTTAATAGAAATCACGTTGTAAGGGCAACCTTAGAAGCTATAGCTTATCAAACAAAGGATGTTATTGAGGCTATGATTGAGGATTCTGGAATAGATATAGAGGTTTTAAAGGTAGATGGAGGAGCTGTTGCAAATAATTTTTTAATGCAGTTTCAATCAGATATTTTAAATGTACCAGTTAAAAGGCCTGCAGTTATTGAAACTACAGCTCTTGGAGCGGCTTTTTTAGCAGGATTGGCTGTAGGTTTTTGGAAAGATAAAGAAGAGATATGTAATGTTTATTCACTTGATAGAGAGTTTAAGAGCAAGATGGAAAGCAATGAAAGAGAAAGACTTTATAAGGGATGGAAAAAAGCTGTTAATAGGTGTAAAAAATGGGAAGATGAATAAATTGAATTACTATGAGTAATCTGAATAATTTTTTATTTACAGTTTCAGGGGTATATAGTATAATAATTTAGGAAAATAAATTATTATACTATATATTTTTCTTTATCTTTTTAAAATATTAAACTTTATAAAATTTTATCTCGGCTTTATGCCGAGAATTTTTTATTTCAAGATTAATTTATACTAATCAAAAATACTTTTGTACATAAATGAAAGTTTTAGCATATATCATAGTATAACACTGTTTAGGAGAAGGCCATGGGTGAAACTATACTCCAATATTCATTACTTATTATGTTATTAATATGTATAGGGTATTTATTTATTGTAATTGAGGTAAATGTTAAAAAAACTTCAGACTACTATGGGTTAAATCAATGTAACTTTAGTACCCTTAGAAGTGATGAATGTAGTAAGGAAAATTTAGATAATATTTTAAGTATAATATTTATAAGTACGAAGGAAATTATGAATAGTAACAATAGCATAAATGAAGATGATATAGAGATTAAATCTATACATTTAAGTAGAATTAAAATACTTGAAAATCAGTTTAATAGTACTATTGATGAGAATAGTTTAAGATGTATGGTAAGATTAAGCATGCTATTCTTAATGCAAAATCATAAGTAGTAATAGTGTATTATAGCATAGAATATATGAGTTACTTGAATAATTATAATAGTAGTAATATAATAGGTTATGAGTTTAAATGTGAATTATTGCAAATATAGATATATTTGCAATAATTTTATTCGTAGTAATAGGTTCTAGTATTATAATTTAAAAGTAATAATTTTACGGAGGAAAAATAATGTATTTACCACTTGAGTATAAAGACTTAGAGGAACAAGATATTTTAGTAGATGTTAGAGCACCAGAAGAATTTGAATCTTCTACTATAGAGGGGGCTATAAACATACCTATTTTAGATAATGATGAAAGAAAGATTATAGGAAGTTTATATAAAAAAAATGTACAAGAGGCAAAAAAGCTTGCAATGAAAATAGGTGCTAAAAAATTACCAGAGATTTATGACATGGCCTTAGAGCTTGAAAAAACACATAAAAGAATTATATTTTTTTGTGCTAGGGGCGGAATGAGAAGTGGAGTTATAAATAACACTCTATCCTCTATGGGAATTAGGTGTAGGCAACTAGTAGGTGGCTATAAGAGTTATAGAAAATACATAATGGAAATACTTCCGGAATTCAATGATAAATTACAATATATAGTACTCCATGGAAATACAGGTGTAGGGAAAACAGAGATATTAAAACAATTAGAAATAGATGGATATCCTATATTAGATTTAGAAGGTAGTGCCAATCATAGAGGCTCTCTCTTAGGGAGTGTAGGATTAGGTAGTTGTGTTACTCAAAAAGCTTTTGATTCTAATGTATATAATAAATTAAAGAATATAGATGGGCCCTATATTTTTGTTGAAGCTGAAAGTAGAAGAATTGGTAACATATTTATTCCTGACTATATACATAAAAAAATGAAAGAAGGATTACATATATTTGTAGGGGCTGATATAGACTTTAGAGCTAATCTTATAGTAAAAGAATACACAAAGTATATATCATCTAAAGAAGATATCATATTTGCCTTAGATAAGTTAAATAAGTATATTTCTAAGGATACAATAGAAGAATATAAAAACCTTGTTGAATCTGGTCAATTTTTTATAGTAACAAAAGAATTAATGATTAAATATTATGATCCGATGTACACGCATACATCGGATAAATATGACTATGAATTAAAAATCCAAGTAGATAATATAAAAAATGCTACAAAAGAAATTGAAAAATGGTTAGAAACAAGATAGAATGAGATGGACAGAACATTTGTTTCTGTTCATTTTCTTTATAATGCCTTATAGATTGGAGGAAATCATGGAAGAGTCAAATAAAAATACAGCTTATTCTGTTACAGATTTAACTTCATTAGAAAAGTTAGAGCCTGTTAGAATAAGACCAGGAATGTATATAGGGTCAACGGCAACTAAGGGTCTTCATCATTGTATTTGGGAGATTCTTGATAATTCTATAGATGAAGTTGCTAATGGATATGGAACAAAGGCTGAAGTCATACTTAATAAGGATAGTAGTATTACAATAATAGATGATGGAAGAGGAATTCCAACAGGAATACATCCAGTTAAAAGGATTTCTGGTGTTCAAATGGTATATACAGAACTGCATACTGGAGGAAAGTTTAATAATACAAATTACAAAACTTCAGGGGGACTTCATGGAGTAGGAGCCTCTGTAGTTAATGCTTTATCAGAATGGCTAGAGGTACTGGTATATCAAAATGGAAATATATACAGACAAAGATTTGAGTATGCATATGATAATGAGCTTAAAAGAAATATGCCAGGAACTGCTGTTACTAATTTAGATATAATAGGCAAAACTAAACAAACCGGTACAAAGGTTACATTTAAACCTGATGAAAGAGTTTTCAGCACCACGGAGTTTAAATATGATCTAATTGACGAACGCCTTCAAGAATTAGCATTTCAAAACAAGGGAATTACATTAGTATTAAGAGATGAGAGAGAGGAAGAAGTTAAAGAAAAGTATTATCACTCAGAAAGAGGGTTACTTGATTTTATTGAGTATTTAAATGAAAGTAAAGTGGTATTACATAAAGAACCAATAATATTTGAGGGTGGAAGAGAGATTAACGGACTTCATATTGAAGGGGAAGCATGTATACAATTTACTGATTCAAGTACTGAAAATATAGCAAGCTATGTAAATAACATTCCTACAACTGAAGCAGGGACACATGAAACTGGTTTTAAAACAGGTATGACACGTGCTTTTAAGGAATGGGCTAGAAAGTTAAATTTACTTAAAGAAAAAGAGAAGGAATTTGAAGGGGACGACTTAAGAGAGGGAATGACTGCAATAATAAAGGTGAAAATAAGTAATCCTATTTTTGAAGGTCAAACAAAAACTAAATTAGGAAATAATGAAGCTTACACAGCAATGAATGAATTAGCGGTCATTAAATTTTCTGAATGGATAGAGGATAACAAAGAGATAGCTACTTTAATTATTAATAATGCTCTTTTAGCTGTTGCAAGAAGGGAAAAAATAAAGAAAATAAATGATGCAGAGAAAAAGAAAATTGGAAAGGGAACCTCACCACTAGCAGGTAAGGTGGCAGTTTGTACTATAAAAGAACCTCAATTCACAGAGTTTTTCATAGTAGAGGGTGATTCAGCTGGTGGAAGTGCAAAACAAGCTAGAGATAGAAGATTTCAAGCTATAATGCCATCAAAGGGAAAGATTCTAAATACAGAGAAACAGAGTCTTGAAAATGTATTGGCAAATGAGGAATTAAAGCTTTTTAATACAGCTATTGGTACGGGGATATTAGAAAATTATAAAGAGGAAGATTTAAAGTATAACAAAATAATTATAATGAGTGATGCTGATGTTGACGGATATCATATTAGAACTCTTTGGATGACTTATATATATAGATATATGAGACCATTAATTAATAATGGACATTTATACTTAGCCCAGCCTCCTTTATATAAGGCATATAAAAACTCTGGGAAAAATCAAAAGGTGATTTATGCATATAATGAGGAAGAATTAGTTAAGGCTAAAAAGGATATAGGAAAAGGTGTTTTAATCCAGAGATTTAAAGGATTGGGAGAAATGAATCCAGAGCAATTATGGGAAACTACACTAAATCCTGAAACTAGGGCATTGCATCAGGTAACTATTAATGACGGTGCAAAGGCAGAAAAAATGGTATCATTATTAATGGGAGACGTTGTTCAACCAAGAAAAAATTATTTATATAAATACGCAGAATTTTAATTAAAGGGGTGATAAAGTGGCGAAGAAATTTGATATTCCTATGGATAAAAATATAGTTAAAGTGCTCCTAGAAGAGGCCATGCCGGATAATTTTTTACCATATGCTGTTGAAGTTGCTAAGGATAGAGCACTTCCAGATGTGAGAGATGGATTAAAACCAGTTCATAGAAGAATATTATATGGGGCATATATGTTGAAAGCATATTCTGATAAACCATACTATAAATCTGCAAGAATTGTTGGTGATATTTTAGGAAAATATCATCCACATGGTGATTCATCAGTGTATGATGCTATGGTTATACTTGCACAGAACTTTTCAACTAGAATGCCCTTAATTGATGGTCATGGAAATTGGGGTAGTGTAGATGGTGATCGTTCAGCTGCTATGCGTTATACTGAAGCAAGACTTTCACCTATAGCACTAGAGATGCTTAAGGATATAGATAAAAATGTTGTTGATATGATGGATAATTATTCAGATTCTGAAATAGAGCCCACTGTATTACCAGCAAGATACCCCAATTTATTAGTTAATGGTACATTTGGAATAGCAGTTGGACTTGCAACTAATATACCTCCACATAATCTAGGGGAGACAATAGATGGGGTACTAGCTTTAGCGGAAAACAAAGATATTACAACGAAGGAATTAATGAATTATATAAAGGGACCAGACCTTCCAACTGGGGGAATATTAATAGGGGAAAAGGCCATAGAGTCTGCTTATGAAACTGGAGAAGGAAGGGTAACATTAAGATCAAAAACAGTAATTGAAAAGCTAGAGAATGATAGGTACGGAATTATAATAACTGAATTTCCATATAGAAAAAATAAAGCGAAAATATTACAAACAATATCTAGTATGACAGGTGACAAAAAGCATGCCAAGGTATTGGAGTGTATTTCAGATATTAGAGACGAATCAGATAGAAATGGGACTAGGGCTGTAATTGAATTTAAAAAGTACGCTGATAAAGATATTGTGGATAAAATTCAAAAGTATCTATTCCAAAAGACAGAACTGCAGTGTAACCTAAGCTTTAATATGGTAGCATTGGTAAATGGAAAGCCAGAAACATTAAGTTTAAAAGCAATATTGGAAAATTATTTAGAACATCAAAAGGATGTAGTTACAAGAAGGACAAAGAGAGAGTTAGAAATAGCTACAAGAAGATTCCATATTATAGAGGGTTTTATAAAGGCAATTGCTATTATGGATGAGGTAATCAAGCTGATTAGAACTTCAAAATCCAAAAAGCAAGCACAGGATAATTTGATAAAAGAATTTGATTTTACGGATATACAAGCAGAAGCTATTTTAGAGTTAATGTTGTATAGGTTAACTGGATTAGAAGTTGAAGTATTTGAAAAGGAATATAAGGAATTAGAAAAATTAATAATTAAACTTACAAAGATATTAAGTTCTGAAAAAGAATTATTAAAGCTGATAAAAAAGGAAATATTAGAAGTAAAACATAGATACAACAATGATAGAAGAACAGAATTGATTCATAATGATAATGAAGCTAAGATAGATGTGGAAGAATTAATTATAGATGAAGATATAATGGTTACTATGTCTAAGGAAGGTTTTATAAAGAGAATCTCATTAAAATCATATAATAGGTCAGCTACAAATATAAAAGACATAGATTATAGGGAAGGTGACTTTAATAGATTCTTAATTGAAAGTAATACTAGGGATAGTTTGATGTTTATGACAAATTTAGGAAATGCATTTATGTGTAGAGGAATAGATCTTTTGGAGAGCAAATGGAAGGAAAAAGGCGAAAGACTTGATTGTATTATAAAAGGGCTAGATTTATCTAAAGAAGAAATAATTTATATTCAAAGTATGAATAATTTCTTAGAGAATAAGGAATTTATTTTAGGAACCAATAAGGGTGCAATAAAACGAATTAATTATAATAGATTTGTTAAGGGAGTAAAATTCAATCTTTTAAAAACAAGAGAAGGTGAAGAGGTAATTTCAGTTAATATTTGCAATAGTAATAGGAATTCACTATTTATAAAGGTTGAAACTAAAGAGGGATTAAGTTTTATTATAGATTATCAAAGAGAATTGTATAAGGACAAGGGAATTACTCCTGTAGATTTTTTAGATATATGTAGCAAAGACACTGTAACTTCAATGACTATAGTAGAAAATTTTGAGTATAAGGTTTTCTCTATTAGTATAAGTAGCAAGGGAATATTTAAAAATTCTCTAGGAAGAAATTCAGAGCTTGGAACAGTTACAAGCACAGATTCAAATATATTGATTTTTACAGAAAAAGGTAAATTCTACAATATACCAGCAATGATTTTACAGAATATAAAAGAGGATGGTATATCATATTTAAGTGTAATAGATTATGTCAATGAAAGTGACAAAATTGTAAAATTATTAAGTTATAGTAAAGATGCTAATAATTCTGATGAAAGTGTAATAATATGTACTGAGAAGGGTATCATAAAAAAAGTTTTCTTAGAAGAATTTAAAATTAAGCCTTTGAAAAATGGTGAATTAAAACTTAAAGATTATGATAAATTGAAATACATACATAGTTACACTAAGGAATGTAGTGAACTTATTATGGCTACTAAAAGAGCCATGGTAATAAGATTTGAAATTGATTCCTTAAATTGCCTTAAGAAAAATGCATTAGGCATTATAGGTATTAGCTTAAGGGAAGAAGATGAGGTTATATTTACATCATTGCTAGGGGATGAAAATGCTAATAAGTGCTTAAGAGTTATTAGCAAGAATAATAAAGAATTAGTAATTCCAATTAACAATGTAATGACACAGAATAGAGCCGGCAAAGGAAAAAACTTGATTAGCATAGATTCTACAGATTATATTAAGGATATTAAACTAAAGTAACTAAAGTAACTAAAGTAATTAAAGTAACTAAAGTAATTAAAGTAACTAAAGTAATTAAAGTAACTAAAGTAATTAAAGTAACTAAAGTAATTAAAGTAACTAAAGTAACTAAAGTAACTAAAGTAACTAAAGTAACTAAAGTAACTAAATAACAAAAGCTATAAACAAAGTAAAAACTTAAATTCCCTCTCTTTAATAAGACACATATAAAACTATATAGTTTATTAAAGAGAGGGAATTATTATATTTGGGGTGAATTAAGATGATTAAATTTACATTAGAAAATGGAATGAGGATTATTTATAAAAAGATAGAGGGAAACTTAAGTTCATTTTCAATATCCTTAGAAGCAGGTGCCAATTCGGAAATAGAAGAAAAAATTGGTGTAGCTCATATGGTTGAACATATGATTTATAAGGGGACAAAAAATAGGACTGAAAGTGAAATCAATGCTTTATGTGATGAATTATTAGGATTTAATAACGCTATGACTAATTATCCTTATGTGGTTTATTATGGTACTAGTTTATCTGAGGATTTTGAAAAATCTATAGATCTTTACAGTGATTTAATTATAAATCCTATTTTCCCAAAGGAAGGGTTTAAAGAAGAAAAGGAGGTTATATGTCAAGAGTTAAAGGAATGGAAGGATGATTCACAGCAATTTTGTGAAGATCAAATGTTATTACATGCCTTTAATAATAGGAGAATAAAGGATTTAATTATAGGTACAGAAGAAAGTATAAAATCCATAAGTATTTATGACGTAAAAGAATTTTATAAAAAACATTATGTATCAAATAATTGCGTGGTTTCAATTGTATCATCTATTGATTTTCAAGAGGTAAAGAATATAATTGAAAGATATTTCTCATGCTTTAATAGCAAATCAGACTTTGGTAGCTATTATACAAATAAGGAGAGTTCTATTATATACGAAAAAAACAATGTAGGTGTTTACAAGACTACTAAAAAGGACTTACAATCAGTTAAAATACAGTATTTATTTCCTATTGATTCCTTAAATAATAAGGAAATCAAGGCTCTAAGAATTTTCAATGAATATTTTGGTGAGGGAACAAGTGGATTTTTATATGATGAGATTAGAACCAAGAGAGGATTAGCATATGATATATCAACCACCATTAAAAATGAAAAAGGTATTAAGCTATATAAGATTTCTTTAGGAACATCTACTGAAAATATAGATATAGCCCTGGAAATAATAGACAATAAAATAAAGGAAGTTATGAATTTAGTAGAGGTATTTTCCACAGAAACCATAAAAAAATTAGTGAAATCTATTATTTTGAAAAGAAGTCTAAAACTTGAAAAATCCATATATGAAAGTGTATATTTAGCTAATTACGAAATAATGTATGGAGAAGAGAATTTAGATGGAAAAATAAATTATGACTATATTCCAGAACTTCAAGAGGAAATAAATCATATGGAAGATATTAATGATGAGATTATAGAATCAGTAATAAAAAAGATTTTAGTAAATCCAACCATTGAGATATTAACAAAAGGGTAGCATGTATTAAAAACATATTAAAGGAATTTTACAAAAACAACAGATTAAAATCATAGTAAAGCAGAATTTACAAAAGTAAGAGGCTGAAAGTAATACTTTAATCCTCTCGCTTTTGTATTTTTATTCTAAAAATCATTTAATGTAATTTACTTTTCTAAAGCTGTACCACCTACATTAAATACCATTTCTAACATGTAATATAAATTTAGAGCGATCTAAGGGATTTACACCAATATGCTCAGTTGTTTTTCCAAGTTCAATGTTACATGGAGAATATCCATAAAATGAGCTAGTTAATATAGCCTTACCTGAAGACATAATTCCAAGTTTTACTGGGAAATCTAAGGAGGTAGAAGCAGGTACTATACAAGTTATAGTGAAAACATTATTAAGAATCATAGACTCCTTTATGGTGCCTCTCATTTGAATTATTTCGTTTATAATCTTTCCACTTATGGTCTCAGGTGCTGATATTTTAAGGTGAAGTATAGGCTCTAACAATGTCATGCCAATGGCTAAAAAACCTTTCATAAGAGCCATTGCTGTAGCAGCTGCAAAATCACCAGGACGAGAGTGCATTACGTGATCTTCACCATCAATAAGTGTTATTTTTATATCTGTTACATTCCAACCATAAAAGCCTTGTTTCAAGATGTTATTTAAATTATCTCTTATTTCTCTTTGATATTTTAACATTATATCTTCTGTCTTAACCTTACTTTCAAAAACAATACCAGATCCACTAGGTAAAGCTTCAATAAGAAACTTAACAACTGCCCAACATGGCTTTGGCATAGTATAGCTTTCAAATGCAAAACCAGAGTTAGAAGGTGTTTCTTTATATATAATAGATGGTTCACTAAATGTAACATCAATATCAAACCTAGTAATAAGCAAGTTATGTAAAATCTCAAGTTGAATTAGCCCAGTTATGCTAATATTAATTTCACGCTTTTCTCTAATCCATTCCATATTTAAAAGAGGATCTTCTCTTTGTAAGATTTTAAATGCATCAACTAGTGGAATATAATCATCATTTTTCTTTGGTGTAACTTTAACCTTAAGTACAGGGTTAGCTATTATTGAAGTTTTAGGTATGAAATTAGGATTACCTAAAATATCTCCTATATTAGCATTTAAACCATAAGCAAGTATAATATCCCCAGTGCAAGAGGTTTTAACATCATAGAGTTTTAAATCTATAGACTTTTTCATTAATGATATTTTATTCTTCAAATTTTGCGTGGAGTTGTTAATTTCATCCTTAACAGTTAACTGCCCGCTAAAAACTTTTACATGATATTCTGTTCCTAAGGATTTATTATGGGTAATTTTATAAACTAAAGCTGATAACTCATCTGAGTTATAGAATTTTGGTGGTGGTAAGTATTCAATTATACCCTTAAGAATCTCCACTACACCATAACCATTTATGGCAGTTCCAAAATATACAGGATGTACTAAACCTTTAAGACTTTGAAGTTTAATTTCCTCCTGTATATCATTTATATCTAAGGTTTCTTCGTAATACTTTTCTAGTATGCTTTCATTACCATCACTTAATATTGATATAATTTCCTCGAATATATATGAATGTTCACCATTATATATTTCATTATGAAAGGAAAAGATATCCACAATGGAAAATCCATTAGAATCAGTATCTAAAACCTGTAGGGGAATTATATTAGATGTTAGTGTGGATTTTATATCATTTAGAACTTTAAATATATCACAGCCAAGCCTATCTAATTTATTTATAAAAAACATTGTTGGAATATTTAGACTTTTAAGGCAGTTAAAATATATCTCTGTTTGTGGTTGAATCCCTTCCACAGCAGAAATAACAGTTATTGCACCATCTAAAATACGAATAGAACGTTGAACCTCTCCAGCAAAATCTATATGTCCGGGAGTGTCAATTATATTTATATTATGATTTTCATAAGTAAAGTTAATTTCAGTAGATTTAACAGATATTCCTCGCTGCTTTTCAACCTCGAGAGTATCAGAGTGAGTAGTTCCATTATCAACACGTCCCAAAGAGCGACTATTACCACTTAAGTAAATTAGTTGTTCAGTAAGAGTAGTTTTACCCGCATCTACATGAGCAAGAATTCCTATATTTCTTTTATTATTATTTTCCATAGTGTATACCTCATACTGTTAAAATTAAGATATTAACAGTATACAATGAAATGAGATAAAAAATAAGAGCTAAATAATAAAATTGAATGTGAATATTTACCAGGAAATAAAATATAAATATAGCTCAGTACTGTTACTTTATTGAATTGTAAAGATTATCGAAGTGTTTTTCCAATATTATAAAATACACCCCTACATGTTTAAAATGTAAGGGTATATAAAATACTAAAGGCTGTTATAATAATTTTTAAGTAATAAAGCATCTTTTTCGAGTAAAGGACTTTCACATATCAAGCAACCTTTAACATTGAAGGTCTTTAAAGCCTTTAAGAAATCCTTATAATTAAAATCACTCTCTTCAAAGGGAAGATGATTTTTTTCACCTTTAGGGCCATAGTTTATACCAGCAGCATGCATGTGTAGATCATTTAGAGCTTCTTCTCCTAGATTATCTTTAACATACTGCAAAACATTTACAAAGTCATCATAGGTCTTAAGACACCCATTGTATCTGGCATGAATGTGAGAAAAATCAATGCATAGTTTACAACTAGGAATAGATTTACAGATTTCAACTAATTCATCTAAACTCCCAAATTGAGTTGCTTTTCCTGTGGTTTCTAATCTATAATCTACTCCGAAATAGGGTAGACTTAGCAAGTTATTCTTAATAGTCTCTAAGGTTTCTTTTTTAGTATCCTTTAAGTAAAAGCCAGGATGGAAAATTATGCTACGTCCTTGAACTTTTTGTAGAGCTTCAGCGCCATTTACAATTCGTTCAATAGATTTTTTTTGCTTTTCCTCCTCATCTGAATTAAGATTTATATAATAAGATCCGTGGGCAGAAAGATAAAAATCATTAAGAAGTTTTTCTTTTAACACAGCATCTTTGTTTTTTTCTGTAATATTAACCGATCTAACAAAGGGTAATTCCATTGCATCTAAACCTAAAGATTTTAAGTATGCAATTCCAGTAGCATAGGTGTATTTTGTATTTTCATCTCCTATTGGTAGACCTGAAATTCCAAATAATAATTTATCCATTAAACCAACTCCTAATTTATTTTAAAAATCATAAAAACAATTTATGATTTAGGTATCCTTAAATATATAACCTAGTAATTATTATATGATAATATAAATATAAAGGCAAATAAATAATACTAGATAATAAATATTATTAAGTTACTAAATAGAGTTACATTGATTTTGAGAATAAACTACTGTATATTTAGAAGAAGAGTTTAGAAATAAGAGATTGAGCCTAGGAGGAATAGTCATGGAACAGTGGGTAATTAAGGGTAAGCACGGGGTAGATGCTAATGAACTTGGCATAGATATGAAGCTTAATCCATTAATATGTAGAATACTAATTAATAGAGGAATTACTAATGTAAAGGATATGAACAAGTTTATACATCCCACTATTAAGGATCTTTATAGTGGGACTTTAATGAAGGACTTAAGTAAAGCAGTAGGTATAATTATAGAGTCTATAAAAAAAGAAGAAAATATATTAATAGTGGGAGATTACGATGTAGATGGTGTATCAAGCACCTATATTTTATATAAAGCTTTAAGTAGATTGGGAGCTAAAGTCTCCTTTCACATACCAGACAGAGTAACGGAAGGCTATGGAATTAATGAAGCTATAATAAGAAATGCATATAAGAATAAAATAGATCTGATTTTAACCTGTGATAATGGGATTGCAGCCATAGAACAAGTTAAATTAGCTAAAGAGCTTTCTATGAAGGTAATTATTACAGATCATCATGACATTCCATTTATGATTAATGATGGAATAAAGATATGGAATATACCACAAGCTGATGCAATCGTGAATCATAAGCAAGAGGACTGTAAATATCCCTTTAAGAGTTTATGTGGTGCCGGAGTAGTTTTCAAATTAATAGAAGAACTTTACAAATATTATTTAGTAGAAAAAGAAGAGTTATATGAGTTTTTAGAGATTGTTGCAATGGCTACAGTTTGTGATGTAGTTGAATTAAGAGGAGAGAATAGAATTATAGTTAAAGAGGGGCTTAGACGTATACAATCAACCTCAAATTTGGGTTTGAAAGCTTTGATTGAAGAAACAGCATGTAAGGATAAGAAAATTACAACATATTCCTTGGGTTTTGTAATAGGTCCATGTATAAATGCAACAGGAAGATTAGAAACTGCTTCATTATCAGTTGAACTTTTATTATGTGATGATGAGATTAAGGCAAAGGAATCTGCTAAGAGATTAGTTGAACTTAATAAAAATAGACAAGACTTAACAATGATGGGAGTAGAAAAAACAATAGACATAATAGAAAAGAGTTCTATGCAAAAGAATAAAATAATAGTTGTATATCTTGAGGGTGTTCATGAAAGTATAGCAGGAATAATAGCAGGTAGAATAAAGGAAAGATATAATTTGCCAACAATTATATTGACTAAGGTTCATAATGGAGTTAAGGGTTCAGCTAGAAGTATAGAATTATATAATATTTATGAAGAATTAAGTAAGTGCAAGGAATTACTTGGTAAATTTGGAGGTCATCCCATGGCTGCAGGTCTAAGCTTAGATTTTGAAAACATTGATTTGCTTAGAGATAAACTAAATAAGAATTGTACATTGAGAGATGAAGATGTAATACCTAAAATAATAATAGATTTAAGATTACCCTTAAGCAATGCAAGCCTAAATTTTGCAGAGGAAATACAGAGTTTGGAACCCTTTGGTACAAGTGTAAAAAAACCATGCTTTGCTGAAAAGAATATAAGGATATCATCAGCTAAGATTTTAGGAGAAAAGAAAAATGTTTTAAAATTGAGAATACCATTAAGTTTTGGTAAGGGGATAGATGCAATATATTTCGGAGATATAGATAAATTTATTGAGGATTTAACCTTAGAATATGGTACTTACGAAGTTGAAAAATTATTTAAAGGTACACCTAATTGTATTTTCCTTGATCTAGTGTTCAATCTAAATATTAACGAATACATGGATAGAAAAAATCCTCAAATTAATATAATTAGTTACAGAGTTACTAGAAAGATATAAATTTTGATTTGACAGTGAAAAATACTGATTATATAATCATATTAAATATATAGTTTAGAGGTGAAAATCAATGGATGATAAAATTATGGAATTATGGAAGAAGCAGTTGATTGCCTATTGTGAAAATATAGAAAATACTAAAGGCTTAGATATATCTACACTTGATTTAAATAATACAGTCATATGTATTATAGACATAATAAATGGTTTTGCAAAATTTGGACCTTTATCAAGTGAAAATCTAAATAAGATTATACCTAATGTAAAAGAATTGGTTGAATTTGGAGAAAAAAATAAAATGCCTATGATAGCATATAGGGATTGTCATAGTAAGGATAACATAGAATTAAAATCATATCCTGAACATTGTATTTGTGGTACTGAAGAATCAGAATTAGTGGATGAGTTAAAAGGATATGGAATACAGGAAATAAAGAAAATATCTACTAATGGATTCATATCTAAAAATACTGTTGAGTATTTAAATGATTCCAATATAAGCAACTTTATTATAGTTGGTGGGTGTACAGATATATGCATTTATCAGTATGCACTTTCATTAAAAGCATATTTAAA
Source organism: Clostridium sp. (assembly GCA_036657335.1). Lineage (GTDB taxonomy): Bacteria > Bacillota > Clostridia > Clostridiales > Clostridiaceae > Clostridium_D. The sequence continues at coordinate 20,516 of JAVXGR010000015.1, forward strand.
TGAGAAAAACAAAGAAGCAAGAATAATTATACCAGTTAATATGGTTGCAACCTTTGATTTGCCTTACCATAATGCAGAGCTCAACAACATGATATTTCTAAATAGTATGATGAGTAATGGCATAGAGGTTATAAAGAAAATAAATTTCTAAATGATATTGTACTCTAATATGGGTTTACTCATAGGGTTATATATAAACTATAAGAAATATAATTAAGAGGGAGAAACAAATGAAGGCTTGGGAAATTGAATTAGACATAAGAAGAAATGCTAAACCGGTTATATTAACATCAGAGGAGCAAACTTGGGATAGTTATAAAAAAACATGCGTAGAGGAAGATTCAAAGTTAAGGTTATTATGGAATAGTAATGTACCTGGTTCTCATGCACCTGAAAGAGTTATAATAGGAGCAGTACAGTCAGTTTATAATATGGGATATGAGACATCTAATTCAGATTCATTAGTATTAGATGGAATTAAAGCTGTAAGTAATGATGATATATATGAGCTATATAAAATTACTACTAAGCTATTAGCTAATATAAACAATGCTGATAAGATTAAGGGACATCCATATTGGGATTATACGCAATATGATAGTTTTGATCAATATTTAAATGCTGTAGATTTTAAGGAATTAAAATCATATGATATAAATTCCAATGATTTTGAAGATAAAACCTATGCAGCATGGATAGGACAAATAGTAGCAGGAGCTTTAGGTACCGCTATAGAGGGATATACTACAGAAAGAATTATTGAAAAATTTGGTATAATCACAGGATATGTAAGAGAACCTAACACTTACAATGATGACATAACATATGAGTTGGCTTTTTTAAAGGCTTTTGAAAAGTTTGGTAATAATGTAACATCAATAGAGATTTCAGAGGAATGGGTTGCATTGATACCTGCTGGATGGTCTGCAGAGGACATAGCACTTAAAAACTTAAAGTTAGGAATTTATCCTCCAATGAGTGGATATTTAAATAATCCATATAGAGAATGGATTGGAGCTCAAATGAGAGGCGTTATTTGTGGTATGGTAGCTCCAGGAAACCTTAAAATGGCTGCACAGCTAGCATGGAAAGATGCAGTTATTTCACATCATAATAATGGGGTATTTGGAGAGGTATTTAATGCTATAATGGCGTCTTATGCATATATTGAGAAGGATATTAGAATAATTGTAGAAGAGTCAATTAATCTTATTCCTAAGGATAGTGAGTATTATAGTATTATAAAACTTGCATTAGATTTATGTAAGGAATATACTTCATGGGAAACACCATGGAGTATATGTGAAGAGAAATTTAAGGAATATAATTGGATACACGCATATCCAAATGCAGCAGCACAGGTTATTGCATTATGGTTTGGTAATGGAAATTTTGATAAAACTATGACTATAATAGCTATGGAAGGTCAGGACGTTGACTGTAATGCTGCACAAATAGCAACAATTGTAGCTGTAGCTAAGGGAAGACAGTGTATTAATAAAGAAAAATGGATAGATCCTATAGGGGATGAATTAAATACTTATATGAGAACTATGGAAACATTAAGCATAAATGAATTATGTAAATGGACGGTTCAATGTACTAGAAAAGCATAAAAATATTAAAGTAGCTCCTATTTTAAAAAATAAGAGCTACTTATTTTTATACTTATAATAAAAACTGTTTACATTAATCATTAATTAAACTAAAATTGTAAGGTAGTAGCATAAGAAAGAGTGAGGTATGACATGACAAACAAAGCTTTAGAAAAAAACATAGACTTAATGAAAAAAATAATAGCAGAAAAAAATGCTAAGAGCTCTTGTACAAAGGAAACGTCAAGACCAATAAAATCTATTGGTGAAGTAAGAAAAGCTAAGAGAAGCAACAACGGTGGGGGACTATTTGATAAATAGTTAACTACAGATAATATAAAAGCGACGAATGTATTCGTCGCTTTTATATTATCTGTAGTTATTAAACTGTATAGGAAAATCAAAATCCTTAGATTTAATCAGTTGAATAGCCTCTTGCAATGTATCTTTATCTTTGCTAATAATTTTTACCTTATCATCATTAATTTGAGCTTGAATTTTTAATTTACTAGCCTTAACCTCTTGAGTAATCTCTTTGCATTGTTCCATTGAAAGGCCATTAACAATAGTAGCACTCTGTCTTACAGTACCTAAAGAAGCATCTGCCTTTTTATCATAATTAATTGCCTTAGGAGAAATCCCTCTTTTAGAAAATTTTCCACTAAGGATTTCTTTGATTGCAGTTAATTTAAAATCATCCTCTGCTGCAATTTTAATTTCATTTTTGCTAACTTGAATTTCTGCTTTGCAACCTTTGAAATCATATCTGTTACTAATTTCTTTTAATGCCTGATTGACAGCATTATCAACTTCTTGCATATCAACTTGTGAAACAACATCAAAGGAGTATGTACTAGCCATAAAATCACCTCGTATTTAAATTATTTTCAGTATATGTATATAGTATCAAAAGTGGTAATAATAATCAACCTAACGGTTTACATAATAATTATTATACGGTATATTAAAATTGTAAACTACAGATGAAACAAGTGACAAATAAAAATATTAATAGTTTCTATAAATCCTATAACTATATTTTATTTATGAAAATATAGTAAAACAAACCTGTATATGATAAAATTAACTGAAAGTTATTAAGTATACAAGGGGGACAAATCATGTTTGAAGTACAAGAGCTGAAGAGGCGAGAACAAGTAGAGGAACGTTATAAATGGAAATTAGAAAAGATGTATGATAGCTATGAATCTTGGGAGGCTGATTTTTTAATATTAAAAGATAAGGCTGCTGAAATGAAAAATTTTGCAGGAAAACTACATAAAGCTCACGAATTGAAAGAATTTTTCGATAAGTATTGCGAAGTTGGAATATTACTAGATAAGTTATCAGTTTATGCTAATATGAAATCCGATGAGGATACTACTAAAACTGAATCACAGGTTATAAAAAGTAAAATTGATGCATATAGTTCACAATATAATAGTGAGATATCATTTTTAGTCCCAGAGTTATTGTCTATTGAAAATTTAAATTTATCAAAACTCGTTGAAGAAGAACCAGGATTAGAGTTATATGTTAAACACATAGAGAGTATTTTAGAAGCAAAACCTCATACTTTGAGTAAAGAGGAAGAATCTATACTAGCATCAGTTGAAGATTGTTTAAACGCACCATCTAACATATTTGGAATGTTATCTAATGCAGATATGAGATTCCCATGCATTAATGATTCTAATGGAAACATGGTGGAGCTAACAGAGGGAAACTATAGTCAATTTATAAAATCACCAGATCCTTCTGTAAGAAAAGCTGCTTTTGATACATTATATTCTACATACGAAAAATTTAAAAATACTTTTGCCACAACATTAATATCACAAACAAAGAATTTTATATTTAATTCAAAGGTAAGAAAATATGATTCAGCTTTGGAATATGCTTTAAAACCTAATAATATTCCTCGTGTAGTATATGAGAATGTTGTAAATACTATAACTAATAATATAGGTTCTTTACATAGATATGTATCTTTAAAGAAAAAAGTCTTAGGACTTAAAGAAATGCACATGTATGATTTATACGTACCTCTAGTTAAGAATCATGATAATAAATCTACAGAGAGTATAGATTTTGAAAGTGCTATTGAAATGGTACTTAAGGGTCTTAAACCTTTAGGAAAAGAATATTTAAGCATTTTCAGTAAAGGTATTGAAAGTGGATGGGTAGATGTTTTGGAAACCAAGGGCAAGAAAGGCGGAAATTACTCTTGGGGTTCATATACAAGTATGCCCTATGTACTTTTAAATTATGGATATGGATTAAGTGATGTATCTATGTTTGCCCATGAAATGGGTCATTCTGTTCATTCATATTATTCTAAGCAGAATCAACCATATATTTATAGTAATTACTCCTTATTTTGTGCTGAAGTTGCTTCTATAACTAATGAGTGTCTAGTAATACATGATTTAATTCAGCGTGAAAGTGATAAGAATAAGAGATTAAAACTTATAAATCAACAATTAGAAGGAATAAGAACTACTGTATTTAGACAAGCTATGTTTGCAGAGTTCGAATTAATAACCCATAGTACCTTAGAAAAGGGTGAATCCTTATCTGCTGAAAAACTATGTAAGATTTATTACGAATTAAATGTTAAATATTTTGGGCCAGATATAATAGTAGATGAAGTTATAGGATTAGAGTGGGCAAGAATACTTCACTTTTATGGATTAAACTTTTATGTATATCAATATACTACTGGTTTTGCTGCTGGAAATTCTTTTGCTAAGCTTATCCTTGAAAACGGACAAGAAGCAGTTGATAAATATTTGAATTTCTTAAAGGGAGGATGTACAGATAAGCCTATTGATATTCTAAAAAAAGCTGGTGTTGACATGACTTCACCAAAACCACTTCAAGACACTATAGAAAAATTCAATTTATTATTGGATATATTAGAAAAAGAGTTGTTATAAAAAAATTACTAGATTAGCTAGTTCCCTTTTTTTATATTTTGAGTACAACTTTATTAAATAAAGTTGTACTCTTATTAAAATCAAAGAATATATATTAAAATTTATTCTATAAAAAGTTAATTTCCAATTCTTTTATAAGTATTATTGAGTACAACTATCTTGTTTTCAGTTATAATCATATCTACAGGTATATCATAAATATCTATGGGTATTGAGTCTAATAGCTGAAAGTCATAGCATATACCAATTTTTATAGCATTAAGTGCCTGTGGTAAAAACCTATCATAAAAGCCAGCACCAAAACCAAGACGATTTCCTTTAACGTCAAAAGCAACTCCAGGAATTAAAATAATTTCAATTTGTTCTGTATTAAAAATACTGCATTTATTAGGATCAGGTTCTAAAATCTTGAATTTACTTAATTTTAAATCTGTAGAGATATTATGAATTTTGTATGGAACAATCTCCTTGGCTTCTATAACAGAAAGAGGTAAAATAACAGTATAAGTTTTCCTACTTAAGAGAAGGTCCAATAAATTCAAAGTACTAACTTCATTGTTAAAACTATAGTAGGCCATTATAGTATTCTTATTAAGCTCCTTGATTACCTTCATTAGATTTTTTTGTAATTTGTTGCTTTGTTCTATGACAAAGGAGTTAGTAAGATTATTACGTTGGTTTTTCATATTGCTTCTTAATAGTTCTTTCATATATTCCTCCATAAAATATGTATTTAGTAGTATTACTTAATAATACTATATTATTCCTAAAATTAATAGGTTATAAAGCATCAATCAGTATGTAAAGAGTAACTTACTGAAATATACAAATTATTAATTGATTATTTTTATTTAAGATGCTATAATTTTTTTTATAAAATTCTTAAATATGAAGTTAAAGAATAGGGAAAATAGGTCAACAGCCCACTACCCTAAAGGGATAGGGGCTTGGGGCGACAAGCCCTAAGTGTCTGCTCTGAAAGTAGTATTGT
>JAVXGR010000016.1:0-23933 GCA_036657335.1 Clostridium sp.
GAATATTGTAATGATATTTTAGCAATAGCCACTAGACAATTTGTTCATTGATAATTAAATACTGAATAATCCAAGGTTCGAGTAAGACTAAGAGATACGAAACCGAAGGTGCTGTATGCAAGGAGGAATTAGTAGACTTGGAGGAAAGCTTGACCTTAGAGAAAATACAATTACTAAGAAATAATGAGTATTATGATATGCAGATGACTTTAAAATATTTTGTAGAGATTATAAATCAGCAATTAAGATATTTAACGCAATAAAACAATGGTTAAAAGAGCAAGTTAGAATAATACAGAAAAAGCAAAAGATTAAACAAGTATCGAAACTCAACTCAATGATATTAGGTATTCATAATTATTATAGATATGCTACTCATGTGAGTATGGAGTTTTCGTAGATAGATTTCTTAGTAAGAAAAACCTTGAAAATTAGATTAAGGAGTTTAATTAGTAGTAAACCTTGGTTATCCGAAACACATAAAAGACTTTATGGACGGTATAATGGAAAGCCAATAACTATTATAGATATAACAATGTTTCCTATCTATGGTTGCAAAACTAAAGTAGCTTTATGCTTTAGTCAAGATATTTGCAACTACACAAAAAAAGGTAGAAAACTTATTCATAATAATTTATTTGGCTATACTCATATTATCCAACATCTGTTGAATAATCAACATGATATAAAATCAGTTGAATTTAATGATAATAAAATTTCATTAATAGCTGGGCAAAGAGGTAGGTGTGCCGTTACAGGCGAAGCCTTAGAAATTGATAATATGGAGTGTCACCACAAAACACCTAAAAGGTTAAGTGGTACTGATGAATATAAGAATCTTGTGTGGTTAACAACACAGACTCATAAACTTATACACAGTACAACCTTGGATACAATAGCTAAGTATCTAAATGTTTTAAATTTGGATAAAAAAGGTTTAGGAAAAGTTAATTCTTTAAGAAAGTTAGTAGGAAATTCAGTTATTTAATTAAATGAAAAGTTCAAATTGTTGGAACGCCGTATGCGGTGAAAGTCGCACGTACGGTGTGAAGTGGGGGAAAGGTTGGCGATAACTTCAAAGACTTACCTATCACTATAAGTAGCTGGAATTACAAACCCTAATAGTGAGCAAGGAAACCTTGCAGAAGTATTAAAAGGGGCTGATGTATTTATAGGAGTATCAGCAGCTAACTGTGTAACTCAAGAAATGGTAAAATCTATGAATAATGATTCTATAATTATGGCAATGGCAAATCCAAATCCAGAAATACTTCCTCATTTAGCTTTAGAAGCTGGTGCTAGAGTAATATGTACTGGTAGATCAGATTTTCCAAACCAAGTAAATAACGTACTTGCATTCCCAGGAATATTCAGAGCGGCTCTAGATGTTCGTGCAAGTGAAATTAACGAGGAAATGAAAATTGCAGCAGCTAGAGCAATAGCAGATCTTGTAAGCGATGAAGAGTTAAATGCTGAATATGTAATACCAAACGCCTTTGACTTAAGAATAGCTCCAAAGGTAGCATTATATGTTGCAAGAGCTGCAATAGATACTGGAGTTGCTAGAAAGTTAGATATTACTCCAGAGATGGTTGAACAACATACAATAGACTTATTAAAAGAGTAAATATGATTATTTATTAGAAACTTAAATAAGTTAAGATGTAAAAATATAAAAATATTTTCAGAATCCCTCAATGTAGATAATTTACATTGGGGGATTTTAATGTATTTATATAAGTAATAAGTAAAGAGAACTCTATAAAATCAATCTATTTGACTTTCTTAATTTGTATATTATATAATTAAAAGGTAATAATGTGTAAAAATAAGTTTTTTTAAAGAGTGATATACAAGAATAAGGGGAATAATATTAGGAGGAGTTTAAATTGGTTAAAGAGGTAAGTATTCAAAAGATTCAAAGTGATGCAGAGGAATTATTTAAAAAAGGAGATTTTTTTTGTTCAGAGTCTATAGTCAGTTCAATAAGAAGTAATTTTGAATTGGACATGCCAGAAGAAATGATAGCAATGGCTTCGGGGTTTCCTGTTGGAATAGGAAAATCTAAGTGCGTTTGTGGAGCAGTTTCAGGTGCAATATTATGCTTAGGATATTTTTTTGGAAGAACTAAAGGTGGAGACCCTAAGGTTAATAAAGCTTTAGAACTTTCAAATGAATTGCAGGAGAGTTTTAAAGAAAATCATAAAGTATTATGCTGTAGAATATTAACTAAGGATATGGATATGGCATCAGGTGAACATAAAGCACAATGTATTTCATTCACAGGGGAAATGGCTAGAAAGGCTTCAGAAATTATAGTTAGAGAACTTGGAATAATTAATTTAGATAATTAAGGATGGGCATAATGAAAAAAATATTTGAAAAAGTATCAATACCTATCTCTGGTTTAATGCTAGCGTTAGCTACAACAGGAAATTTATTATTAACATATGGTAAAATTTATAGAAATATTTTTGGAGTATTGGCAGCGGTTATACTAGTATTTATATTAGGAAAAGTGCGTACTGATTTTAAAGACATATTAGATAGCCTAAGGAATCCAGTAATGGCAAGTATAGCTGCCACCTTTACAATGGGGTTAATGGTACTTTCCACTTATATAAATAAACTTTCTAACACATTAGGAATCTCCATATGGATAATTGGATTGGGGCTACATTTTTTATTAATAGTTTATTTTACAGGAAAGTTTATGATTAAGCTTGATATAAATAAGGTATTTCCTAGTTTCTTTATTGTTTATGTTGGAATAGTTGTTGGTAGTATAACAGCACCGGCATATAATTTATTTGAAATAGGACAGTATTTATTTTGGTTCGGATTAATAAGTTATTTTATATTGTTACCAATATTACTTTATAGGGTAGTTGTTATAAAGAATATTCCAGAACCCGTATTACCAACTATAATAATATTTGCAGCTCCAGCAAGCCTTTGTTTAGCAGGGTATTTATCTAGCTTTACAGAAAAGAATATTATTATAGTAGGAATATTATCAGTTTTATCAATTACTATGTATATATGGGCATTGACCTGTTTACCTAAATTATTAAAATTAAAATTTTATCCAAGTTATTCAGCATTTACATTTCCTTTGGTAATAAGTGCTATAGCTATGAAACAAACTAATGGATTTTTATTAAAGATGGGTAAAGAGATTATGCTATTAAAATATTTTGTGCATTTTCAAACTATAATATCTCTTTTAATAGTTCTCTATGTTTTATATAAATATTGCATATTTTTATTTAGCGATATAAGTAAAGCTAAGGTAATTAAGTAGGTTTTAATTATTCTGTATTTTATATAGAATAGGGAGCATTATATTTGAATTGCATCCTAATTTCCATTTCAAACTGAGGGTATAATTTAATATGTATATTAATAGTTAGTAGATATGAAAGAGCTTAATTAGTTGGTAAGAACTATAAGCTCTTTTTTCTTTTTTTGTAGTGTTCAATAGCAATATTACTTTAAAATACATTTAAAAGTTATTTAATACAAAATAGACAATAGGTAACAGTTAATTTATAGGAAATAAGTATAGTTGTAGAAAAAAACTAGATAATAAATTATGATTATAAAGTTACTAATACATATGTAAAAAGCTAGTACATAAATAAAAAGTTTAATAATGAATAATTCTGAATATTGGCATTAATAACATGTGTAGAGTAATTGAAGAATAATAAGTAAAACTTTTATAGAGGAGATAAGAATAATGAAAAAATCTAGAATTTTTACAATGGCTTTAGCAACGATTCTTTGTTTTAGCTTAATAGGTTGTGGAGGAAAAACTAGTGCAAGTGATAAGTCCAAAGGGAATACAACACCAGTAGAAGAAAAAAAGGTAGATGGAGGGGAGTTTATAATTCCAATGCCAGGTGATGTACCTAATTTAAACCCACTTATATCTACAAGTAAAGAGGGAGTAATAATGATGAATCCTATCTATGATCCATTATTTATGAGTAATTCTAATGGGACGAGATATTACTTAGCAGAGAAATATGAGATATCAAAGGATAATCTTAGTGTGACAATTAAATTAAGAGATAATATAAAATGGCACGATGGAGTAAGTATAACATCAGATGATGTTATTTTTACAGTAGAATCCATTTTAGACGAAAGTAAGGGTATTAGATTTACCAATACAGTTAAGGTTAATGGTGAACCAATTAAAGCTGTAAAGGTTGATGATAGGACAGTTAGATTTGAGTTGCCATCTGTTTCTGCACCTTTTATTACACTTATAGGTAAATTAAACATAATACCTAGGCATATTTATGAGGGAGAATCAGACATTGCAAAATCAGAAAAAAGCAATATTGGTATAGGCTCAGGTCCTTATAAGGTTAAAGAGTGGAGAAGGGGAGAAAGTTTATCACTTGAGAGATATGAGGATTATCATATGGGAAAACCTAGTATAGAAAAAGTGATTTTTAAAATTGTGCCGGATCAAAGTGCTCAAGAAATGGGTCTTCAAAATAAAGAATTAAGCATGAGAGAAATAAATGATGATACAAAGCATGATAAATATGAAAAAGACAATAATTATAATGTGTATTCTTACGAAGAAGGAAGAGTAAATTATATGGCATTTAATTATAATTCAGAATTAATGAAAAATCCTAAAGCTAGAGAAGCAATAGCATCTGCTTTAAATGTAGATGATATAGTTAAAGGTGCCTATGGTTCAAAAAGAGTTGCAATGGCAGCAAATTCATGTTTTGCGCCAACTGCATATTTTTACGATGAGAAAATTGAGAATTATAAACAAGATTTAGAAAAATCAAAGAAACTTATAGAAGAAAGTGGATTATCAGGTAAAACAATAAAATTAATTTATAATTCTAATAGAGGAAATCAAGAAAATACTGCATTAATAATTCAACAACAATTAAAAGATGTTGGAATAAATGTAGAGGTAATACAATATGAGACACAATCCTTTTTTGATAAGTTCCGTAGTCATCAGGATGATTATGAATTGGGTTTAAATGGTTTCCCATCACCAGATGAACCAGATTCTTTTAAAGCAATGTTTATCACGGGAGGAGCTAGCTCAAAGAATGTATATAGTAGCCCAGAAGCAGATACACTTTGGAAGGCTGGGGTTATAGAAATGGATAAGGTTAAAAGGGAAGAAATTTATAAAAAGTTGCAAAAACAAATAAAGGATGATTTCACTATATTTCCAATAGCTTATCCTAATTTTAGCATGGCTACACAAAGTAAATTTAAGGGATTAGATGAAATTAAGGCAATACCTATTTTTGAAGATTATACCAAGTTATATATGGTAGGAAAATAGAAAACATAAAGGTGATAAGGAGGACAGATTTAAGTCCTCCTATTTTAAAGTCATATAAAGGAGGGTTAGATTATATTATGAAAAAATTCGTTTTTAAAAGAATTTTACAAATCATACCTGTAATATTTTTGGTATCTATATTTGCATTTTTGATAATAAATTTAGCACCAGGCGATCCGGTTAACATGTATATAGATTCATCTATGACTGAACAAGATATTGAAAGAATAAGAGTGGAAATGGGACTAGAACAACCGATACATATAAGGTATGTTAAGTGGCTTAAAAATGTTTCTAAGGGTGATTTAGGATATTCACTTATAAACCATCAACCAGTTTCTACATTAATTAAGGAAAGAATACCTGCTACAGTAGGATTAATGGGTATATCATTACTCATAGCTATTATTGTATCAATCCCATTAGGATTAATAGCAGGATTTAATAAAAATAATAAAATAGATAATATTATTGGGTTTATTTCATACATAGGTGTATCTATACCATCATTTTGGTTTGCAATTTTACTTATAGCACTATTTTCAGTAATATTGAAATGGTTACCAAGTAATGGAATGAGAGCCGTGGGTGTTGAATCTACTTTGGATTTGATAAAGCATGGAATAATGCCAGTTATAGTATTAAGTCTATATAATATAGCAATATTCACAAGATATATAAGAGCTAATACTATATCACAGTTGGCTGAGGACTATGTTGTTACCGCAGTAGCTAAAGGATTATCTAGAGCGAGTATATTAAGAAGGCATATATTAAAAAATTGTTTATTACCCATAATAACTGTTGTTGGTATGAATTTAGCTAACTTAGTATCAGGAGCTTTTATTACAGAAACAGTTTTTGGGTGGCCTGGTATGGGAAGTTTGGGTATGAGTGGAATATTATCTAGAGATTATCCAATTATAATGGGATTCACAATGTTATCATGCTTGCTGTTGGTGATTGGAAATATGATAGCGGATACTTTGTATGGAGTAGTGGACCCTAGAATTAAATTGGGGGTGAAGTCGTAGTTATGTTAGAAAATACAAAGATGGGTAATGAAAATTTATCTAAGGAACTTTTTAAGAGTATAAACAGTAAGGAAATAATTGAAGATATAAGTGATGAAAGAAGAAGTAGAAATACTTTTAGCAACATTAAAAGGGTTCTTAAAACTAATAAGATGGCAGTAGTGTGTTTGAGTATGATTATTATTATAGTAATTGCATCAATGTTAGCATTTTTATCACCATATGAGCCCGATGCTTTAGATTTAGTTAATAAATTACAAAAGCCTAGTTTAAGTCATCTGTTTGGCACTGATGATTTAGGAAGAGATTATTTCACAAGAGCATTATATGGTGCACAGGTTTCATTAATTGTAGGAATATTTTCTATGATTATAGCTGTTACCATAGGAACATTAGTAGGTACCATAAGTGGATATGTAGGTGGGAAATTAGATTCGGTATTAATGAGATGTATAGACATATTAATGTCAATACCTAGCTTCCTTTTAATCATTATAATAAATGCCTATGTTAAACCAAGCATAGCAACTATAGTGATTATTATTGGCGCTTTTGGCTGGATGGGTGTAGCCAGAATAGTTAGGGCGGAGACACTTAAGTTAAAAGAAAGTGAATTTGTTTTAGCGTCAAAGAATTTGGGTGGTAAAAATTCACATATAATATTAAAACACATAATCCCTAATATAACATCATCGGTTACTGTTGCAGCTACTATTAGTATAGCAAGTTCTATATTAGTAGAATCATCATTGAGTTTCTTAGGCTTAGGCGTTCAGTTACCGAAGGCCTCATTAGGAAGTATGCTACAAAATGCACAAGCTTATATGATGGAATCGCCACTGTTACCTATCTTTCCAGGACTTTTAATATTAATAATTGTTCTGAGTTTTAATGTATTAGGGGATGTTTTTAGGGATGCATTAGATGTAAAATCATTAGATAAATAATTGGGGGGAATAGTAATATGTCAGCTAGAAAAATATCTTTGCAAATAAAAGATTATATAATAGATTTAAGAAGAACAATACATGAGAATCCAGAATTAGGTTTAAAGGAGTTTAAAACTAGGGACTTAATTGTAAGTGAGTTACAAAAGGAAAATATAAAGTATGATCTAATATGTGAAACTGGTGTTATTGCATATATAGAAGGCAAAAATACCGGGAATACAGTAGCGTTAAGAGCTGATATGGATGCATTGCCAATAAAAGAAGAGACATCAGTTGAATATAAATCAAAAAACACTGGTGTAATGCATGCTTGTGGTCATGATGCACATACAGCCATGTTGTTAGGTGCAGCAAAGATACTTAACAATATGAAAGAAAATATTAATGGAAGAGTAAAGTTGATTTTTCAACCAGCAGAAGAAATTGGTGGGGCTTCAGGCAGAATGCTTAAGCAAGGGATGCTTGATGATGTGAGCACAGCTTTTGCAATTCATGTATTACCAGATACGCCCTCAGGAAAGGCTTCTGTTCAAGAAGGTCAAAGAATGGCTGGAACAGATGGATTTAGAATAAAGGTTAAGGGGAAAAGTGGACATGGATCAATGCCACATCAAGGAGTGGATGCATTATTTGTAGCATCATCGTTAGTAGTAAACTTACAAGCTCTAGTTAGTAGAGAAATAAACCCATTAGATTCAGTAGTCATAACTATAGGGACTTTTCACTCAGGTAATAAGGGAAATATATTAGCAGGAGAAGCAGAACTTATAGGAACCGTAAGATATTTTAATAAGGATTTAAAAAAGGTTTTATCAGAATCATTTAGTAGAATTGTTACAAAAACAGTAGAAATGTATAGGGCAGAAGTTGAATTAGAGTATAGGATTGGTATAAATCCAACAGTTAATGATAAGGAATGTAGTAGAATAGCTGAAAGAGCATTGATTAAAATAGCTGGTGAAGAGGCTGTATATATTCAAGAAAAAATACCTACAGGAGAGGATTTTTCACTTTATTTAGAAAGAGTGCCAGGTGTATTAGCATTTTTAGGTGTAGGTAATAAGAAAAAAAATACTTGTTATCCACTTCATAGTGATAAATTTAATATTGATGAAGATGCATTAGAATTAGGTAGTGCGTTATATAGCCAGTATGCTATAGAATATTTAAGTGAAATTTAAAATTTAAAAAGATGATTATAACGATAACTAAATACACTTTTTTAAAAAAGATTATTTAGTTATTGTTATATATGAGTAAAATAGGAAAACTTAAAAAAAACTTAAAAAACTTTTTAAAAGTACTTGTAATATAAAAGCATGCGTGTTATACTAAGTGAGTAGTAAAGATTACTACGAAAAAACAAAAAAAGTTTCTTATGGATAAATATTTTCTACTAATTTTAGAGAAGTATTAATGAAGTTTGAATCTTTAAATTTAGGAGGAATATATTATGACAGATAAAACTATGACATGTAGAGATTGCGGTGCTGAGTTCATATTCACAGTAGGAGAGCAAGAATTCTACAAAGAAAAAGGATTCGACAACGAGCCAACTAGATGTGCAGATTGTAGAAGAGCTAAAAAAGAGCAAAACAGAAGATAGTATCTTTTATATAAAGCTGTAGGATAACCTACAGCTTTTTTTTATTGCTGTCTAACTTAAAAAATACATATATTTAAATTATAAACTAAGATTTATAATAAAAAATATTTATAAAAAAGACTTATATTATTTAAGTATATGTGTTATAATAAAGAAGTAGCAAAGAATGCTATAAACAAAAAAGTTTCTTATGGATAAATATTTTCTACTAATTTTAGAGAAGTATTAATGAAGTTTGAATCTTTAAATTTAGGAGGAATATATTATGACAGATAAAACTATGACATGTAGAGATTGCGGTGCTGAGTTCATATTCACAGTAGGAGAGCAAGAATTCTACAAAGAAAAAGGATTCGACAATGAGCCAACTAGATGTGCTGATTGTAGAAGAGCTAAAAAAGAACAAAACAGAAGATAGTATCTTTTGTCTGAGCCGTAGGTTTGACCTATGGCTTTTTTTATGTTCAAAAATAAGGAGGAATATTATGAAGAAAATATGTGTTATAGGTAGTTTAAATATAGATTTAGTAGTTAAAGTGGAAAACATGCCTAAAAAGGGACAGACTTTAATAGGAAGTGATTTTAGTCAGGTATCTGGTGGAAAAGGTGCCAATCAAGCAGTTGCAATGTCAAGACTTGGTGGTAAGGTAAATATCATAGGCAAAGTTGGATCAGATAGCTTTGGAGAAAGACTACTAAATGAACTTAAAAATCATAGTGTAGATACTAATTATATAGATATAGAAGAAGGAGCTACAGGGGTGGCTATGATAACTGTGGATAAAAATGCAGATAATAGTATAGTTGTGGCGCCGGGGGCAAACTTTAAAGTAGATAGAGAGTATATAGATAAAAATATAGAAGCCATAGAAAGTAGCAATATAGTTGTTCTTCAGCTTGAAACTCCATTAGATACCATAAAGTACGCACTTAAAAAGTCAAAGGAGCTGTGTAAGTATACTATATTAAATCCAGCACCAGCGGTTAAATTAGAGGATGATGTAATAGCTAATGTAGATTTGCTTACACCTAATGAAACTGAGCTTGAGATATTAAGTGGCGTAGAAATAAAGTGTCAAGAGGATATAGAAAAAGCAGCAAATCTTATGATACAAAAGGGTGTTAAGGAGCTTATAGTGACTTTAGGCTCAAAAGGAAGTTTATATATTAATAAAGATGTAAGTCTTTTCAAAAAAGCTTACAAGGTAAAAGCAATAGATACTACGGCAGCAGGAGATAGTTACACAGGTGCATTAGCTGTAGCTCTTGCAAATGATAAAAGTATAGAAGAGGCCATGGATTTTGCTTCAAAAGTAGGAGCGTTAACTGTTATGAAGGAAGGGGCTCAAAGCTCATTGCCAAGTTTAGAAGATGTATTAAACTTTAAGGTGTAATTAAATGTGTTTTAGTATTTAAGACTAATATCGATGATAATACCATATAATTTATAATGGAGACTATTTTATTTTAGTTTATTTTAGCTTTAATGTTTATAATTTACATGGTATAATTAAGTTGATGAACTTACTTAGAGAGTATTTCTTTCTAAGTGAGTTAAAAATAAAAAAATAAATAAGGAAGATTCTGACAGAAAAGAGTGTTCTAATCTGAAAGAAGCTAAAATAAGAAATCTAGCATATTACTAGATTACATTTGTGATATGCAATTTTAAGCTTCATTCTATTTTAGAATGAAGCTTTTTTATTATTTAGGAGGTAATTAATATGGCGAAGATAGCTGTAATAAGTGCGATTTTAGAAAATCCAAATCAATGTCAAAAGGAATTTAATGAGGTTGTTTCAATATTTAGAGGGAGTGTGAGAGGAAGAATGGGTATTCCATTTGATGAAGGGATATCAGTAGTATCAATAACAGTTACGGGGAATTTAGATGAGATTAATAGTTTAACAGGGAAATTAGGAAATATAGAAGGAGTAACTGTAAAAACTGCTATAGCTAAAAAGGAGATTTAGTAAATGGAAACTTTTAAAACTATAGATAAATTATATAAAAATAACAGCTGTGAAAGAGAAGAACTTATATATATATTAGATAATTTAGATATCACAAGTAAGAAATATTTGCTTCATAAGGCTCATGAAACTAGAATGAAAACTTATGGCAATAAGGTTTATATAAGAGGGTTAATTGAGTTTACTAATTATTGTAAGAAAAACTGTGTGTATTGTGGAATAAGAGCAGAAAATAAAAATGCAGATAGATATAGATTGACTGTAGATGAAATTATTCAGTGTGCAGATTTAGGAGATAAACTTGGATATAAAACCTATGTTTTACAAGGAGGAGAAGATTCTTATTTTACTGATGATATTATGATAGACATTATAACTAAGATAAAAAATAAATATCCTAATAATGCTATTACATTGTCTCTAGGAGAAAGGAGCTATGAGTCTTATGAAAAGATGTTTAAAGCTGGAGCGGATAGATATCTTTTAAGGCATGAAACTGCTACTAAAGAATTATATGAAAGATTACATCCTAATTCCAGCTTTGAGAACAGAAGGAAATCTCTAGAAGATTTAAAGAGGATAGGTTATCAAATAGGTGCAGGTTTCATGGTAGGATTACCAGGTCAAAGCAATGAGGATTTACTTAATGACCTTATGTATTTAAAGGAATTAGATCCACATATGTGTGGAATTGGACCTTTTATACCACATAAGGATACAGAGTTAAGAGATGAACTGCCAGGAACATTAGAGCAAACAACAACAATGTTAGCACTAGTTAGATTATTATTGCCCAATATATTGTTACCTTCAACAACTGCTCTAGGAAGTATAGACCCTTTAGGTAGGGAAATGGGAATAAGAGCTGGTGCAAATGTAGTAATGCCTAATCTTTCGCCAACTAATGTGAGAGAAAAATATTCTTTGTATGACGGAAAGATATGTACGGGAGATGAAGCAGCTGAATGTATGCTGTGTATTGAAAATAGAATAAAAAAATCAGGTTTTGAAGTAGATGTCACTAGAGGTGATAATTTAATATGGACAAGGAGGATATAAAAATGTTTATAGATAAGGAATATATAAAAGGGTTATTAGAGGGAGCAAAAGGTTCTAGTAAAGAGGCGGTTCAAGCAGTACTAGAAAAAGCTCATAAGAGAGAAGGACTAAAGCACGAAGATATTGCTGTATTACTTCAAATTGAAGATAAAGAGCAATTGGAAGAAATGTATAATTTAGCCGGAGAGATAAAAAAATCTATATATGGAAAAAGAATTGTTTTATTTGCTCCATTATATGTAAGTGATTACTGTGTAAACAATTGTATTTACTGTGGGTACCACAAATGTAATTCCTTCAAGAGAAGGAAGTTAACTCAAGAAGAAGTAGCAGATGAAATTAGAGTATTAGAAAAAATGGGGCATAAGAGATTAGCTCTAGAATTAGGGGAGGATCCAGTTAATGCTCCCATTGAATATGTATTAGAATGTATTAAAACCATATATAAGACTCAAAAGGACAATGGAGAAATAAGAAGAGTTAATGTAAATATTGCGGCAACAAAGGTTGAGGAATATAAAATGCTTAAACAAGCTGGAATAGGCACTTATATACTTTTCCAAGAAACCTATGATGAATCTGTTTTTGAGGAAGTACATCCTAATAGTATAAAGGGAAACTATGATTATCATTTAACTGCATTTGATAGAGCAATGGAGGCTGGAGTAGATGATGTTGGAGCAGGAGTTTTATTTGGATTAGCTGATCCGAAGTTTGAGGTTCTTGGACTTATGATTCATAATGAGCATCTTGAAGAAAAGTTTGGTGTTGGATTCCATACTATCTCTGTACCAAGACTTAGACCAGCTAAAGGAGTATCTTTAGATGAATTTCCACATCTTTTAGAGGATGAGATCTTTAAGAAAATAGTTGCAATAATTAGAATAGCAGTACCTTTTACCGGGTTAATTTTATCAACAAGAGAAGAAGCTAAGATGAGAAAAGAGTTATTAAAATATGGAGTTTCTCAAATGAGTGCAGGTTCTAGTACTGGAGTTGGTGGTTATAAAGAAAGAGAAGAAGGGCACAATGTAAATCAATTTGAAACTTCCGATGAAAGAAGTCCTATTGAAGTTATTAAGGAATTAATAGAGGATGGATATATTCCAAGTTACTGTACAGCTTGCTATAGAAAGGGAAGAACTGGAGAAAGGTTTATGAAATTAGCTAAATCTGGTGAGATACAATATGTTTGTGAACCAAATGCTATGACAACACTAATGGAATATGCCTTAGATTACGGTGATGAGAAATTACAAATAAAAGTAGAAGAATTAGTTAGAAAAGAGGCTAATAATATGAAAAGAGAAGATATTAAAAAGCTATTTCTTTCAAACCTTGAAAAGTTAAAAAATGGACAAAGAGATTTATACCTATAAGGAGTAAGACATATGAATAATACGCCTAATTCAAATAGAAAGCATATAGTTATTTATGGGAAAACTAATGGGGGAAAGTCTTCTTTAATAAACAAATTAGTTGGGGAAGAAGTAGCAATAGTATCTAAGAAAGAAGGAACAACAACAGATCCTGTATATAAAGCTATGGAACTTGTGCCAGTAGGACCAGTATTATTTATAGATACAGCTGGAATGGGAGACAATTCAACCTTAGGTGAGGCTAGGATGAATAAAACTATGCAACTTTTAAAAAGAACTGATATTGCAATTTATGTTATGGATATAAATAATATTGATTATAATAATATACATATCATGGAATTGGAATTTAAAAGATATGCTATACCATATTTATTAGTATTGAACAAGATTGATGAGAGTGATGATAATAAGTTATGTGAAATGAGAAAAATATTTAGCAATGCTATTTTCATTTCAACTTTACAAGAAAGCGGACTAGATAAACTTAGGGAAAAACTCATAAATATTATAGAAAAAGAGCAAGAAGAACTACCCTTGTTAGGTGATATGCTACCTTATAATTCAAAGGTTATTTTAGTTGTGCCAATTGATTCTGAAGCACCAAAGGGAAGGCTTATACTACCCCAAGTACAGTGCATAAGAGATTGTTTAGACCATGGTATCAAAAGTTATGTTATTAGAGATACAGAGTTAGAAGATGCATTAGAAGATATTAAGGATGTAGATTTAGTTATAACAGATTCTCAAGCCTTTAAAAAGGTAGATGCTATAGTACCAAAGAATATTAATTTAACTAGTTTTTCCATGTTATTTGCAAGGCAAAAGGGTGATATAAATGAATTTTTACGTGGCGCTGAGGCAATTAGAGATTTAAAGCCAGGGGACAAGGTATTGATTTCTGAAAGCTGTAATCACAATGTGTCTCATGAGGATATTGGAAGAGTGAAAATTCCTAAAATGCTAAATAAATATGTAGGTGGAAACTTAGATTTTGATTTTAGAGTAGGACATAATTTCCCTGAAAATATTAAGGCGTATAAATTTATAATACATTGTGGAGCTTGTATGATTAACAGAAAAACTGTAATTAATAGAATAAATATTTGTATAGAAAACAAAATACCTATATGTAATTATGGAGTAGTAATATCATTTTTAACAGATACCTTAGAGAGAAGTAAAAAGATATTTCTATCTGAGATATAAGTTAGCCTGAATTATTCATGAAACTAGATTATGATTAAACAACAATAAGCTGTAAATGTATTTCCATTATACCCTCTGTAGTATTTTAAATATTAATTTTTATAACATATAGTGGTTAGTCCTTATTAAAAGTACTTTTGTGGTTTAATCAGATTATACATTCTAATTGCAATAAATTGGAATGTATCTTTGTTTTTTGGGGTTTTAAGTTAATATTGATATATTAACTTAAAATAGTATAGACCATCACTACTGACTTAAAAGGTCACTCTTTTTATTGTATTATTAGGTTATTTTTGATATTAACCTGGAGAGGTTAAAGTATTAACATTTTCAAATATTGACCAAAACTCATCTTTATATGGGCAACTACTACATAGTTTGAAGCGTATACATCCACCTGTTTTGACTACAACTCTCCTTGATTTATACCATTTAGTTGTTCTATACATAAACTCTACATATACAACAACACCTGGAAAATAATATTAACATATGTGAATGGATTGTGGTAATATAAGCAATTACATCTTAAAGGAATTACTACTATGTGTTATAATTATCTAGTGAATTAAGACTAAATAGAAAAATAATCATAGGTATTTAAAATTATTAACAATGGGTAGACCATGAAAATCATGTTTAAACAATAAATATTCATATTTTAAGGGGGAGCTATGAGTGAAAAGGATAAAATGCTTGAAGGAAAATTATATGATGCTAATTATGATAAAGATTTAATTGACGAAAGAACTGTAGCAAAGGAGTTATGTTACAATTTTAATAAGTTGCCTCCATCAAAATTTGAAGAGCGCAATATTATACTAAAAAATCTTTTGGGGAAAGTTAAGAACAGATTCTTTATTGAACAACCATTCCTATGTGATTATGGATATAATATTGAGGTTGGAGATAATTTTTATTCAAATCATAATTTAGTAATTTTAGATGCAGCAAAGGTAACTTTTGGTGACAATGTGTTTATAGCACCAAACTGTGGCTTTTATACAGCGGGACACCCAATTGATTTTGAGAGAAGAAATATTGGACTTGAATATGCATATCCAATTACAGTTGGAGATAATGTATGGATAGGTGGAAATGTTGTAGTTGTACCAGGAGTGACAATAGGAAGTAATGTGGTTATTGGAGCTGGAAGTGTTGTAACTAAGAATATCCCAGATGGAGTTGTAGCAGTTGGAAATCCATGTGCTGTAATTAGAAAAATTACAGATGAAGATAGGAGAAAGATATATTAGTAGTGGTGCTAATTAATATTTAGCTAAGTGTATAATTCACATTGAATTTAAAAAAATATAAGGGTGGTGATATAAATGGATTCTGATGAGGATAGTTGTTTTAAAACAGTTAAAGAACTTAACATAGAAGATAAGGAAGAGGAAGAAGTTTATTCACTGAGTCATGTACTTCATCCTCTAATTTAAGGAGGAAATAATATGAAATTAGATTTAAAAAGGAAGAACATATTAGAAAAACTATTAAATGGTACTAATAAAGAAATAAATGAATTAGTAGAAGATTTGCATCCCGTGGATATTTTGGATATACTTCACGATAATCAAGAAGATTTCTTTAAAATTTTAAGTAGGCTACCCAATTGGCTTATTGCAGATATAGTTGATGAGGAAGAAGATGAAGAAAAGTATGAAATTTTAAAGAAGTTCTCAGAAGTTAAGCAAAAGAAAATCCTTGATGAAATGTCTTCAGATGAATTAACTGACCTTATTGGTATTTTAGATGAAGAAGAATCTAAGAGTATTTTAAGGAAGATGAATGATGAAGATAGGGAAGATGTACGTCAGCTTCTATCATATAAACCAGATACAGCAGGTGGAATAATGGCTACTGAGTTTGTAGCTATTGGAGAAAATAAATCTATTGAGCAAAGCTTGAAATATCTTCAAAAAGAAGCACCGGCTGCAGAAACTGCTTACTACATTTATGTTGTAGATAAGAAAAATATATTAAGGGGCGTTGTTTCTTTAAGAGATATAGTTTGCAATGATTTTAATACTAAAATATCAGATATAATGCATAGCAGTGTAATCTCAGTACCATACGATATGGATCAAGAAGAGGTTGCAAAGAAGTTTACAAAGTATGGACTATTAACTATACCTGTTGTAGATGAAAGTAATATGATACTTGGAATAGTTACCATAGACGATATTGTGGATATAATTCAAGAAGAAACCACAGAGGATATTCATCGTCTTGGTGGTGTAGATGAAGAGGAAAAGGTTGATGGTACTCTTAAGGAGTCTGTAAAAAGTAGATTACCTTGGTTAATCGTAAATTTAGTAACAGCAATATTGGCAGCATCTGTGGTAGGAATGTTTGAAGAAACAATCAGTAAAGTAGTTACATTGGCTACTTTTATGCCAATAGTAGCTGGAATGGGCGGAAATGCAGGGACTCAATCTCTAACAATAGTAGTTAGAGGTATAGCACTTGGAGAATTAACAGGGGATAATGCAAAAGGTATATTTTTAAAGGAATTATTAGTTGGATTAACTACAGGTATAGTTGTTGGAGCTATTATATCAGTTCTGGGATTTATATGGGAAAGAAATATAGTATTCGGAATAGTAATTGGAATAGCAATGATATTAAATATGCTTGTTGCAACTATGGCAGGATTTATAGTTCCTGTTATCTTAAAGAAGTTAAAGATAGATCCAGCATTAGCATCAGCTGTATTTGTAACTACAGTTACTGATGTTTTAGGGTTCTTTTTCTTCTTAGGGCTTGCAACAATGTTCATAAGCCACCTAGTATAGTAAAAGAACTTATTTATAATAAATTTTACATAGTTCAATTATAATTTTGAATACATAAGTTTAAAATATGTGACAGGGTTAATTAATCATGCTATACAAAAATAAGTATTAAAAGGGGCAAATATATGAAATTTTTAGAATTAGTTAAATTAAGAGAAAGTGTTAGAGGATACAATAATATTAAAGTTGAAGAAGAGGATGTTTTAAAATGTATTGAAGCAGCTAGACTATCACCTTCAGCATGTAATGCTCAACCATGGAAGTTCGTTGTAATTAATCAAAAAGACATATTAGAAAACATTAGAGGTAAGATATATGAGCCCTTAATAGGAATAAATAAGTTCATCTTAACTGCCCCTGTAATAATAGCAGTTGTAGGTGAAAAAAGAAATATAGTATCATCTATTGGTGAAGTTGTTAAAAAGAAAGATTATACGTCTATGGATGTTGGCATGGCTGTAGAACACCTATGCCTTCAAGCGGCAGAATTAGGATTAGGAACATGTATTATTGGCTGGTTTAAAAACAATGAAATTAAAAAGTTATTAAACATTCCTAAAAATCGTGACATTGAACTTATGATTTCATTAGGTCATCATGATTCAGAAAAGCCAAGGGATAAAAAAAGAAAAGATTTAAAGGAAATAATATCTTTTAATGAATATTAGAGAAACAAAATTTTCTTAATGATATGAGAGTATACAATTTGTAGCTATGAGGGTAAAATGATAATTCAAGTAATATATTTTTTTATAATAACACTTTTTTATTTTATATTCGTAGTAAAAATTGATAAAATTAAATATAAAAAGAGCTAGCAATAGACTAGCTCTTTTTATATTGTACAGTTTAAGAACAACAATTTTAAGTTAAAACCTCTAATCCCAGATCCAGTAGATTAGCAAATAATGATATTAGATTATCATTTGGAATAACATTATTTCTAACATCTAATAATTTTCCGAAGCCATAATTAGTATATATACTAACAATAGGGAACTTAGGTGAACGTAGGTCACAAATAATATCATTCTCTTTTAATTTTACTCTTTTTGTTTTATCCAGAGAATTTATTATGCTATAAGATTTTGACGTATAGTTGTAGCATAGGACTTTCAAGGTATCCTTTGGGAGTATGGCTGTAGTTGTAGTATTTATATCATACTTTGAAACAAGTGAAGAGCTGCTATTTATAACGAAATAATCAACATTTCTCTTGTAATTTACTTTATCCTTAAATTCCTGTAATCTTTGTAAATTTAAAGTTCTATCTACTACTACATCATCATTTTCTAAATTGTCAAAGCTTTGTTTTATGTAAGTTAATTCTTCAGCTTCATAAAGCTCTCTAGTTAAAATATTCATACAATCAGTATAAACATCTTCAAAGGAACTAAATGGTAGCGCATATTTTATACTATCTAAAACAAGGTAAACTTTAAATTTAGAAGATATCTTACCAGCTTTTGATGAATAATTAACTTCAACTAATAACATTTTATTTAATAGCACTGTATCAATTATTATTTTCTCTATGCCCTTATTATAATTTAGAGCATAGTTTTCATTTGTAGATAAGCTTTCTGTATTTTGATCTATTATGTAAGTGCTTTTAAAGCCATTTTCAGTAACATCGCCAACTCTTAATGAACTTTTTAATGGTAGTTTTTTTAAATTTATATAAGGTCTATTTATACATAGGTTATCTTTACATATTATTCTCATAGTAAACTCCTTTAGTGCTAATAAAACTATTAGCTTGATTTATAAATTATAACATAAGTAACATTGCAAAGAATAAAAATTTCATTAATTATAAAGTATTATGGAAATAGGAAAAAATATTATGATAATATAGAAAGGTAAAAGTTATTTTAAATTAAAGAAATTAGTAAGGATTAGCAAAAATTCAGAATATACATTATAATGGAACTAGCCTTTGAAGATTATTTCTGTGGTATTAATTTTGAAGAAAACAAGACTTACATGCAACAAATTTTTTGCAAGGAGGATATATCTTGGATAGGAAATGCTTTGAAGATAAATTAAGCAAAATAAGTGAAATAGTATGTATAAGTGAATTTGGAAGTTATAGAAGTGAATATTGGATTAAAGATAGAAGTGATATAGATTTAATAATAGTAGTAGCTCCAGGAGTAGTGTTTATGGATACTTTGAATATTGAGGAAAGTATTGAAACTTTAAGTAAAAGTTTTTATAAATATGATAAAATTCATCTAACATTCGTATTATTTAGTGATTTTAAATCTAGATATTCTAGGTTTGCAGTTGATAGTGATATAAAGTTTATAATTAATGAAGATAGATGGTATGATTTTCAACATTATGTAATGAAATTTTCGAGAAATAATGAGCAATTTGAAAGAACATTAAAAATAGATGAGCAATATAGTTACTTTGGAGGGATTATTGATGAGTCAATATTATAAATATAAGAAGGAAAAATTCTTAGAAAAATATAAGAGTGCACATGATAATTTAGATGATTTAAAGCAAGCTATAATAGAATACAAGCTTGATAATAATAGAATTATTAGAAGAGCTATGTTTGCATTTTTTCAGGATTTCTCGGAGTATATAGTTGATATGTGTGAAAGTTATATAATAATAAATGATGGCAAGTTAAAGAGTTCCACAACAGCTGTACATCTTATTGAGCAAGCTTGTAAAATGGGATTCTTCGACATAGAACTAAAAAACTATCTATCTATGGCTGTAAAGCTTAGAAATAGATATACACATGATTATTATCAGAGAGAAGTAACTGAAAAGCAAATAGAAGATTTTTGTTTTAGAGAACTTGCTTACTTGAATATATTTTTAGAACAAAGTAAGGATGAAGTGATCTTAAAATATAAAAAAAATAAGCAGTATTTATAAAATTAATTAATACCGTATTATACCATAATATACATTACACATTGTATATCATGGTATAAAGAAAAATAAATGGGCGTGATTTCACATGAAAATAAATAGAAAAATATTCTTATATTAGTAATTGGGTTGACCTTAATTATTAATATAGATAAGTTTAACTACACTAAGGTAAGTAAGATTAAAGATTGTGCAAATAGAGAAAGCATTATATCTATAAAGAATACAGATGGGTATTTAAAAGCTACTGGTGGTAAAATAATTCAAGAGTATATGGGAACTTTTTTAAGTAAAAGTGATGATGTCATTAAAAATTACTAGTAAATAAATTATGTGAGGAAATAAATAAAAATGAAAAGAAATAGAGTTGTTTATTTTATATTAATATTTATAGTAATGATTATGGGTGTATGTTCTAGGAGATATGGGCAATACCTTCCTGTATTTATAAGTACATATGGGGGGGACACGTTATGGGCTCTTATGGTATTTTGGGGATTTGCTTTTTTATTTAATTGTTTATCGGTTAAAAAGATAGCTTTAATGGCTGTGATATTTTCTTATGGTATAGAAATATCACAGAGATATCAAGCAGTGTGGATTAATGAAATAAGAGCCACCACCATTGGAGCACTAATACTTGGACATGGATTTTTGTTTTCAGATTTGATATGTTACTCAGTAGGGATAATTATGGGTATGGCTATAGATTTTATGATTAATAAGAATAAGGTACATAAATGAATGAAGAGTATAATCACACTAAAGCACAGAAGGTATATTACAATTATTTATATGATACAATGTCTTGAAAATTATGTAAACAAAATAGTTGAAATAAAATAATTTACATTAAATTGTTATTTACGGAAAGGATACTTATATGGATCAAAGTCAAAAGAAATTACTTAAAAAGTTAACCTTAATTGCAATTCCAATTGCCATGCAAAATCTTATTAATGTAGGGGTCAGTGTAACGGATACATTAATGATAGGGAATATTAATGAATTACAACTAGCTGGTATTGCTCAGGCAAACCAACCTTATTTTATTTTTACTACTTTGATATTTGGACTAGCTTCTGGATCTATGGTTTTAAATTCTCAATACTGGGGAAACAATGATAAGGGTGCAATTAGAGCAATTATGGGACTAATCATGAAAATAGGTGTAATTGCAGGGATTATTGCAGCAGCTATTGTTGTAACATTCCCTGCAGATGTTGTATCTATATTTACAAACGAACAGGTTATAATTCAATATGGAGCGGAATATTTAAAAATTGTAGGGTTTTCATATATATTTTCTGCTTTTACTGGGGTATATCTAATGGGTCTTAGAAGTATTGAAAATGTTAAGGCTTCTATGTACATATATGGAATTTCATTTATTTTAAATGTATTTTTAAATTATGTTTTAATTTTTGGGCATCTTGGAGCACCACGATTAGAGATTAGGGGGGCTGCAGTGGCTACATTAATAAGTAGAATACTTGAAAGTATTTTAGTTATAGTCTATATGTACAAGTTTGAGAAAAAAATAGGATATACATTAAAGGATTTGTTTCATAAGACGTCTATGTATTGGAGAAAGATAACTAGATATAGTTTGCCAGTACTTTTTAGTGAGCTTAATTGGGGACTGGGGATATCAGTGCAAGCTGCTATTATAGGGCGTTTAGGGGCAAGTGTAATTGCTGCAAATAGTTTTATCAGCGTTTTTCAGCAACTAGTTAGTATTGCTATTATAGGTATTGGAGCTGGGGCTTCTATTATTATAGGAAATTTAATTGGCAAAGGTAAGGAAAGTGAAGAAGAAGTTTTAAATTTTTCTAAGTTACTTGTTAAAATAAGTGTAGTAATTGGATTAGTAATTGTATGTTTTACTATGTTAATAAGACCAATTGCACCATCATTTATACAGGCATCAGAGGAAACTGCTACAGTGATAAGAAGTATGTTATGTGTATCAGCATTTTTATTATTCTTTCAATCAATTACTATTGTTACACTGGCCGGTGTTTTAAGAGGCGGAGGAGATACTGTTTTCTGTGCAATAAATGATGTTATAACATTATGGATATTGAAAATTGGACTTGGAACAATTTGTGCTTTTGTACTTAAATTAAATCCTATTCTTGTTTATTTAATTTTATGCAGTGATGAATTCTTTAAAACCTTGGTTACATTACCTAGGCTTTGGAGAGGAAGGTGGATTCATTATACTACTGAATAAATTTATAATTCAAATTAGTTTTTAACAGATATAGAATATATAGTGTAGCTTGTAAAATATTTATTTAGATAATTTCTATTAAAATAAATGTAAGTATAATGGGTTTTTGAAAATAAAAGTGTAAAATATATGGAGGAATATATAATGAGAGTAGTTATTGCTAGACCAGGGGAAGAATATGAAGTTATAGATGTAGATAATAACATAGGGGCTATGGAAGAATTACTAGGTGGGCTAACTATCCAATATATAGGAATGCATAATAATATAGGTATAATTTACAATTATAATGAGACAGTTAAAAAGAGTATAGAAATATCAGGGGAGTTTTTTAATGGAAAGAATAAAAAATTTTCAGGCACAATAATATTTGCTTCTATTTACAATGATGGATACAATATAGAAAGTCTTGATCAGTGTCAAATAGAGTATGTAAAGCAAGTATTAAGAAAATCAGAAGAAAAGACTAAGGAATATTATAATAAAGAGTTAGTAAGTAATGATATTTTACATGAAAGTAATGAATATAAAAATCTGGAAAAAGAAATTAGGGACTGTGACAGGGATATATATCTATATGATAAAATTCCATTAGATTTAAATGGGATACAACATATTATATTTATTGCTGATATAAATAAGGGCTATTTACATGTAGGGGACAAAGTTACAGTGAATTCTCAAGAGAATTTTATGCAAGCTGTATTAGTGGGAATAGAAAAGGACAGAAAACTTTGCGACTATATAAGTGAGGGTGAGGATATTGCTTTAGTATTTAAGGGAACAGAGGAAGAATTTCAATTTTTTAATGGCACAGGATATTTAGGCTTAATGTAATCAATTTTATTTAATGAAAAATATGTATAAAAGAGGGAAGCTAATTAATAATTATTATTTATAGATAATAATTAAAATTTACTTTGATTTAATTATAAAAGTAGGTATAATGTTAGTGTAGTTATGATTTGATATACATATTATTAAATTGGTAATTTAAAACTAAGGTTTTGTATAAATTATAAAAGAGGTGTTAAAATGAGATTGGAATTAAATATATACGAATTAGGTCAAGCTCTTAAAAATTTAAATAAGGAGCATGATTTAGATATAGTAATTAAAATGAATTTAAGTGGTGGATGGATGACAATGGCAGGTAAGGCTATTATTGAAAAGATTCCAATGATGTTAGCCTTTGGATTTAACATTAAAAGTAATAACATTATAGATATAAGAGTTCAATGTGATGAGGTTAATGGTTCGCTTATTAAAATTACAGGAGCTAAGGATAGAAAATTTATAGTCAGTGTAGAATCAGCTAGGTATATAGAATTAGCTTCAAAAGGTGATGGTTCAGAAAAAATAAAAATAAATGAAAAAGAGTGCAAGCTTAAAATAGATAATGATATTTTATTTAGTATAAAAGCAACTGCAGATGAAGTATTAAAAATTA
>JAVXGR010000017.1:0-23675 GCA_036657335.1 Clostridium sp.
ATTACTTTTTTAGTTTTAGTTTCAATACCTTTGATTTCTAAAAAATGATTAAGCTACTCTTGTGAATAGTTCCTGTACCCACTTGGTGAAATATGATGTGGTTTGAATTCACCTTTTTTATCCCAATTTCTTAAAGTTTGTGAGGTTTTTCCTATTAATTTTGAAAACTCCCCAATAGTTTATATCACCTCTTGAATTTAATATAACACAAACATTATTTAAATTCCACATATACTTATAAATTTTTATATAGTTTCATCTACTATTAGTTGACCCCAAATGTTAAAACTTATATTTAACTATATCAAATTAAACCAATGCTTATAAATATAAGCTTATTTATAAACCCCGAGTATACTCGGGGTCTATAATGCTTCTATATTAAACTAAAGCTATTGCTTCAATTTCTAACTTAGCATTTAATGGTAATTTAGCTACTTGAACACAAGATCTAGCTGGATAGTTATCTTTAAAATATTGTGCATAAACTTCGTTTATTGCAGCGAAATCATTAAGATCACTTACAAAAACTAATGTTTTAACGACCTTATCTAAAGATGTTCCTGCTTCTGTTAATATAGCATTCAGATTCTCTAAACACTGTTTAGCCGCTGACCTTACGTCATCATTAATTAATTCACCTGTTACAGCATTAATTGGAAGTTGACCTGAAGTGTAAAGCATTCCTCCTATTTTAACAGCTTGAGAATATGGTCCTATTGCACCAGGTGCATTGGTAGTACTAATAATTTCTTTTTGCATATTTCTTGCCTCCTAATATTTAATTTTAAATATGTAACAATTATATTATATCAAAGTTTTTCGATTAAGTATTAGATTTATTATATTTATACTGAAATTAACTATCTTCTTTATATAACAATATTTCCTCATCTATGTCTTAATTAATTTTACCCATCTAATGTTTCCTACTATAGCTCTACCATGTCTATTTATAATGTTTATTTTTAAAACATATATACTTCTACAAGTGAACTATCGCACCTTCAGTTGCTCTCAGTAATTCACCTATGAAAATCTAGGTTATACATTGCAATTATATTTCATATGAATTTTCTATACCAATAGAAATAAGATAATTTCTAGCATCAATAGTTTTTGTATAAAGGAAGTATCCTGATTTCACCACATTATTAATAGTGTTGTCTAAGGCATATAATAAAGCCTTATCTAAATCCTCATATGCAAGCACCCTAGCTTCCTCAACCCCTAAAAAATCTCTTCCCGGCTCTATATAATCAGCAATAAATACTATTTTCTCTAATAAACTCATATTTTCTCTACCAGTAACATGATATTTCACAGCATTTAAAATGTCTTCATCACTTATTTCAAAAATTTCTTCTGCTAGATATGCTCCTGCATAGCCGTGCATGACCTGAATGTTATTTTTAACTTCTAGTGTTATTTCTTCTCCATGACTTTCTAATAAAGCTATCATCTTATCTGCCCTCATATGTTTAGCACAATCATGAACCAAACCAGCTAATGCTGATTTTTCTTCATCTGCTCCATAATAATGAGCTAATTTTTTACATGTTTCATATACACCTATACAATGATTAAATCTATGATCATTTAAGTTACTCTTTAGGTAACTTTTTATCTCTTCATTACTTTTCATAAATAGTCCCCTTATATAGCCCTAGCTCCTTTATAGTTTTATCTACCCCACTTGGCAACAAATAACTAACTACTTTGTTTTCCAAAACCTTCTGTCTAATATTAGTTGAAGATATCTCTAAGAAAGGAGAATTAAACATAATTACTTCAGTATTATATTTTTCTTCTATATACTTCTTCCTCTTAATTAGTTCCCCCTGTGGGTAGCCTAACCTGTTAAAGACAACAATATTACATAGTTTAAATAATTCCTCTATATTGTTCCATGACTCTATATGAAACAAACAATCTGCTCCAGTAATAAAATACCACTTAACTTTCGGTTCATTTTCCTTGAAGTTACGCAATGTTTTATATGTATAGCTTATTCCTGTTTGTCTGGTTTCATAATAACTCATGGAAAACTTCTTTTCCCCTCTTATAGCCATAAATACCATTTCACTTCTTAAAATAGAATTGGTTATTTTCTTACTACTTTTATGTGGAGGATCGTCACCCGTTGGCATAAATATTATTTCATCTAATTGCAGCTTATCAAGTGCCTCATATGCTATATTTAAATGTCCATTGTGTATAGGATCAAATGTTCCACCAAAAATTGCTTTCCTCATGATGAATACCATCCTTATAGTATCATATTTATATTAAATAATAATTAAGCTTTAGATTCTTAAATCTAAAGCTCAATTATATATATTATAATTCTATTTTAGGGTTTGTGGAAGACTTTCTGTATATTACAAACTTACTTCCAATAGTCTGAACACCCTCACAACCTAATTCTTCACAAATCATATCACTTGCTTCTCTTGCTTCCATTCCACTATTGTTTAGAACACTAATTTTTATTAACTCTCTTTTTTCTAAAGCATTGTGTAGCTGTGCTATAAAAGCCTCATCTACACCATTCTTACCAACGTTAAATATAGCATCTATACCATTAGCTAAGGATCTTAATTTTGCACGTTCCTTTGATGTTATCATTTTTTTCCTCCTACAGTAAATACTCAAATTCAAAATCATTTAATCTTAAGATTTCCCCATCCTGTATTCCACATTCTTTAAGTTCCTTGAATATACCCTTAGTAGTAAGTACCTTGTGAACATATCTTAAAGAATCTGGCTCATTAACATTAACAGCATGAAGCAATCTGTCTACAAAGCTACCAGTAACCTCATATACTCCATCATCAGCCCTTTGAATTTTGTAAGTAAATCTCTTTTCTTCTTCCACAAATCTATCTTCTTCATTAATTACTAAATCTTTAATAGGAATAGTCGCAAGTACTGCTGCTGCTTCCTTCATAAGTTCTAATACACCAGTATTTGTAGCTGCTGATATTTTAAATACCTTATTAAGGCCCATCTTATTCATTTCAGCTTTAAATATTTCAAAGTATTCATCATCATAAAGCATATCACTTTTATTTGCTGCTATTATTTGAGGTTTATCCCATAATTTTATACCATAATTCTTCAATTCTTCATTTATTCTTTTAACATCTTCTACAGCGTCTCTACCCTCAATACCGGATATATCAACTACATGTATAAGCAATCTTGTTCTTTCAATGTGTCTTAGGAACTCTAGTCCTAAGCCTACACCCTCTGCTGCTCCCTCAATAATACCAGGTATATCAGCAATTACAAAACTCTCTATTCCTTTCATCGTTACAACACCTAAATTAGGCTTTAGAGTTGTAAAATGATAGTTTGCAATCTTAGGTCTTGCATTAGATACTACAGATAGTAACGTAGACTTTCCTACATTAGGAAACCCTAACAAACCAACGTCTGCAAGAAGCTTTAATTCTAATACTATATTTTTCTCTTCTCCTGGCATACCTGGCTCTGCAAATCCTGGTGCCTGTCTTGTAGGTGTAGCGAATTTAGCATTTCCCTTACCGCCCTTACCGCCCTTAACAACTAAATGGCAATCTCCTTCATGAGCTAGGTCGGCCATTATCTTTCCACTTTCTTCCTCTTTTATTATAGTTCCCATAGGCACTCTAACGATTAGAGTTTCTCCATCCTTACCATAACATTTTGATCTACCACCATTGTCTCCGCAATCTGCTATATATTTTCTTTTATATGTAAAGTCCATAAGTGTTGTCATATTAGTATCAACTACAAATTTAACACTTCCACCTTTACCACCGTCTCCACCATCTGGACCACCAAGATCAACGTACTTTTCTCTCCTAAAAGATATAGCACCATCTCCACCATTTCCAGACTGTACAAATATCCTAGCTTTATCTATAAACATTCATCATCACCCTACCCTATCATCGCAAATTTAAAACATTTATATATTTATCATTGAACATAACCTTATAAAGTATACTTAACTAAGTATATAAATGTTTAAATTTTATTAGTTAGTAACTATATATATTATAAAAAAATAATCTTCATCTATACACCTTAGAAAATTTATAGTAAGAAGTATTTTAGATGTAGTAGCCTATTTAATATATATATTAAATAGCTATAAGCTTATTTCTATTCTATACATGATATTATCAATAAAAGTCCTGTAATTTTAAAAAAGCACCCGAAAACGGGTGCTTTTTAAGCATTATAATTACTCTGCAATAATTTCAATCTCTACAGGGTAAACACTTGCTCTTTTTTTATCTTTACCGAATTTTTCGAACTTTAATATTCCATCTTCTTTAGCAAAAAGAGTGTCATCGCCACCTTTTCCTACATTTAAACCTGGATGGATTTTTGTTCCTCTTTGTCTTACAAGGATATTTCCCGCAAGTACAAATTGACCATCAGCACGTTTAGCACCTAGTCTTTTTGATTCAGAATCTCTTCCGTTCCTTGAGCTACCTACACCTTTTTTGTGAGCAAATAACTGAAGATTCATTGTTAACATAGTCATTACACCTCCTCTTCCTTCACTATTACATATTCATCGTATTCTATCTCTACACTTTTAAAACCTAAAAGCATAGTCTCCATTAATATTTGACAGTCATTTATTTCTTTATCTGATAGGTTTGTAATGTCAAGACTCAAAAATCCATCTTTTACAGTTGGTTTTATCCTCATCTTCTGAATTACCTGTATACCATTTACAATAGTCAATGATATAGCAGAAATTGCAGCACAGATTATGTCACTACCTTCCTCACCATAACCAGAATGTCCATCTATATTGAACGATACTATTTTTTTATTTAGTCTTCTAAATGTAATCTCTGTCATAATATTATGTATTATGCTTCGATTTTTTCGATTTGAAGTTTAGTGTAAGGTTGTCTATGACCATTCTTTTTTCTGTAGTCTAATTTAGCTTTGTATCTAAATACTATAACTTTCTTAGCTTTTCCTTGTTCTAAAACTTTAGCAACAACTTTAGCTCCTTCAACTACAGGCTTTCCAACAACTAACCCTTCTTCTTTACTTAATGCAAGAACTTCATTTAATTCTACGATAGCATCAACTTCAACGTCCATTTTCTCAACGAATATTACGTCTCCCTCTTGAACTCTGTATTGCTTACCACCAGTTGCGATTATTGCGTACACTAAAAGCACCTCCTCTATCCAATCTCGCCACTAAGGTACATCAATATGATGGTTTAAACCCTTCGTGCGCGGCCTACAAAGGCTATTGTAACATATGCTCTAAATATTGTAAAGATTTTTTTCTCTATTATTCATGTTTTTATACCTTTACAATTTAAATAAGATATAATCTGTTTTATGATAAATAAAATTATGTGAATCACTATTTATAGTGACTTTAATTGAATATAGCAGGATTTACACTAAATAATTCTATATCATCGAATACTACCTTTATACATAGATTTTTATTAGCCATATAGCTTTCAAGATCTTCTATATTGTCTCTCAAATCAAAGTAATAAATTTTATTTATATGAACCTCCAGGTTCTCAAAACAACTACCTCTACATACTCTTAATAATTCGTTTTTTATTAGGAACTTAAGATAATCCTTTTTTACAGCTTTTATTGAGTAAAATTGATTTCCTACCTCCTCCTCTATATATTCTAATATAGATTTTCCTCTTCTTTCTCTAGTTATTTGAACTAAGGATAGCTCTGTGAAATCATATACTTTAATTTTATTTCTATCATTTTTTAACCCTAATTTTAAAGTTTTAATAATTTCATTTTTCTGTTTTTCATTAAACACATCTATAAAATCTATTACTATTATTCCACTTAAATCTCTTAACTGTATTTGTTTGCATATTTCAGTAGCTGCCTCTAAATTAATTTTAAGTATATTTTCTTCCACATCAATGCCCTCTATAGAGTTTCCACTATTAACATCTATTACATTCATTGCTTCAGTTTTATCTAAAATAATACATCCCTTAGACTTAAGTTCTATCTTTCTATTTCTCAAACTCAATATCTCATTATCTAACCCATAGTAATGAAATAAGTTTATATCACCCTCATGCAAACTGCTTACTATGCCTATATACCCATCTTTTCTTTTATGTAAATCTGATATTATTTTATTTATATCTTCTAATTCATCTTTATCGTTGCAATATACTCTATCATCAATGTCCAAATCTAATAATACTTCTCTCAATGCTTTTTCTGGCTTATATAGAATCTTAGGTCCCTTAGTAAAAGTTCCTCTTTTCTTTATTTCTCTAAAGTTATTACTTAAAAGTTCCATTTCACCTTCAATGAACCCTATTGTCTTTTCAACGGCCTTTGTTCTTATTGTTACTGCCATATCCTTAGGAGCTTTAATTTTCTTTTTTACCTCTTTAATAAATTCATTATCCTCAATGCTTTTAGACATTCTTATCCCAGTGCCAAAATCCCCAACTATCAAATAATCTCCACCCATTGTAACCTTACTTGTAACCTTAGCTCCCTTATCCCCTATTTCCTCTTTTAAGACCTCTACTAGAATTTCATCGCCATTTTTAATTTTAGCTTTATGCTTATCTAAATCAAGATATGCATTTCTATCACAACCCAAGTCAATAAACGCACATTTCATAGCAGGTACTATTTTCTTTATTACCCCTAGATATATTTCCCCTACCTTTGGTTTATTATCCTCTTCATAAAATCTACAGTAAACTAAAGTATTATTTTCTTTAATTGCTATTCTTAGTAGTTTATGACTTTTTTCAATAAATACTTCTTTCATATTTAATTCCCACCTTAATATTTATAGATACTATAACTTACTAATTACATTCTCATAGATACATATGTTTTTTTGATAAATACATGTATTTATACTGAACTTCATAAAATCTTTAATATAAAAAATGTATGAGTTGCCCCATACATTCTTACTTACTTAATCAAGAAAAATATTTACTTAATAAAACCAATTCATCATTCTTAGTTGCATACATTTCTTCTCTTTTTATATCAATAAATCTTCCCTCTTCAGTACCTTCACAACTATGGCTTATATATTCTGCTAGAAGCTGTGCTGAGAGATTTTCTCTACTTCCACAAGCTATAAGTGCATTGACTACTAAATTTTCTTCATCAACCCAAAATTTAAATTCCTTAATCATTCTTTTTATATCTACAATCTTTTCTCCACTTTTACTCTTTTTTAAAGTTTCCCAGATATCTTTATTATATAATTTTTTTAATTGCTCCTCTGCCTTTACACTATCAGTACATTTTATTCTTATAGTATATTGAGCACCATCTATTAAAGCCATAGCCTGAGGGTGTTTTTTTTCTTCCTTCTTCTCTACTTTAACAGCCTCTAAGAATTTTACACCCATAGTTCCCGTTTCATTTAACCTGCTTATAATTTCTTCTTCTTTCACCTCTTCTGCCAAAACCATATCTAAGTATTCGCCACTGGAATACATACCTACAGATAAAGGCTGAGCTATAGAGATAGCCATATGTGGATTAAATCCTTTTGAAAAGGCTATTGGAAGTTCTGCCCTTCTAACATTCCTTTGAATTGTTCTCATTAAGTCTAAGTGAGATACAAATTTAATTTCACCTTCTTTTGTATACTTAACTAAGTAACGCACCTTCAAAACACTTCCCTTCCTTAAAACTTTTATTTATACCACAATTTGAACATTTTTCTCTACAATCTACAGTGATTTCTTCAGATTTTGCTTTTTCATTCTCTTTAATTAAGAATTCCTTAGTTACACCTACATCTATGAAATCCCATGGAAGAACTTCATCGTAGCTTCTTTCTCTATAAGCATAAAATTCTCCATCTATATTACAAGATTCTAATGCTTCTACCCATAGATTAAATTTAAAATATTCTTGCCATCCATCAAATCTAGCACCGTTTTCAAAGGCTTTTATAATAACTTCACAAAGTTTTCTATCACCTCTAGCTATTACTGCTTCCATAAAACTAACAGGAGTTTCATGCCAATTATATTGGATTGCTCTACTCTTAATATTATTTCTTAACATAGCTATCTTTTCTTTAACATTTTCCATTTTATCCTGTGGAGCCCACTGGAACGGTGTAAATGGTTTTGGTACAAATATCGCCGTACTTAAAGTAACCTTCAAACCTTTTTTTCTTTCACCTTTTGGTATGCTATAGTATTCGTTACATACCACCTGACCTAAGTCTGCTATACCCACAACATCTTCTGGTCTTTCATATGGAAGTCCTACCATGAAGTAGAGCTTAACAGTAGACCAACCAGCCTTAAATGCACTACCTACTGCAGATTTTAAATCAGC
The DNA here is from genome assembly GCA_036657335.1 of Clostridium sp. GTDB lineage: Bacteria > Bacillota > Clostridia > Clostridiales > Clostridiaceae > Clostridium_D. The sequence goes on from JAVXGR010000017.1 coordinate 8,358, forward strand.
TTCCGTTACACCCTTGTTTATTATATCTCTCATTCTTTGAGAACCTGCTTCAGGTGCTAATGTTAAACCTGTTTTTCTAACCTTTTGAATTTCGTTTAATAACTCAATTGATAAGGAGTCAATTCTTATGGATGGTAGTGATACCCCTACTTTTTGCTCTCCAAACTTTTCTACTAAACCTTTTACTAAATTATCGATATTAGAGTAATCACATATACTTAAAGATATAAGTGAAATTTCTCCATATCCAGTTGCTTTAATCAATTGCTCAGCTTGTTCCATTAACTTTTCAGTTGATTTTTCTCTAATAGGTCTGTATATCATACCTGCCTGACAGAACCTACAGCCTCTTGTGCATCCTCTGAAAGTTTCTAGTGTTACTCTATCATGAACTATATCAGTATATGGAACTATTAACTTTTCTGGAAACTCAACTTCTGTAAAATTAGTTATTATCCTCTTTTTAACAGTTGACGGCACATCTTCAAACTTAGCCTTGAATTCTTTTATAGTTCCATCCTCATTGTACGTTACCTCATAAAGACTAGGAACATATATACCACCTATTTTACATACTTCTCTTAAAAATTCTTTTTTACTCTTTCCATGATTTTTGAACTCTTTATATAGATCTAAAACTTCATTTAATTGTTCTTCCCCTTCACCCATAGCGAAAAAATCAGCTATATTATAAAGTGGTTCTGGATTATATGCACAGGGTCCACCAAAAAAAACAAGAGGGTCTTCCTCTGTTCTATCTGTGCTTCTTAATGGTACACCTGACATATCTAGCATATTTAATATATTAGTGTAACTCATCTCATATTGAAGAGTAAATGCTAAAATATCAAATTCTCCTAGTGGATCCTTGCTCTCTAATGTACATAGAGGTATGTTATTTTCTCTAAGTGCTTCTTCCATATCAGCCCATGGTGAGAAACATCTCTCGCAATATGTATCTTCCCTATTATTCAACACATAATATAATATCTTACTTCCTAAGTGTGACATTCCTACTTCATATACATCAGGAAAGCAAAATGCTAATCTTATGTCAACGCTTTCTTTATCCTTAACAAATGAATTTAATTCTCCACCTATATATCTAGCAGGCTTTTCTACCTTATATAAAATGTCATCGGAAATCTTCCTCATTTATGGTCCTCCTAAATTTTTAATATGAATATATTCTATCATATAAGACTAAAATAACAAATAAGAATAATCCTCTATAAAATTATAAGTGAGTAATCTTTTTAAGAATACTCACTTATAATTTTATAATTTCTTTCATTTAATTATTTTTCTCCAAAATATTCATGTTTACTCATAAACTCTTCAAGTGTTATATTCCCGTAGTTAGATATGCCCTTAATAATCTCATTTTCATAAACTAAATCCATAACTCCCATATCCTCATCAATAACTAAAAATATTGAATATTTATTTCTATCAATCAAGGATAATGCGGATAACAGATCATTTTTATAGGAAATAGATATACTTCTATTCTCCATATATCCAGCCTTTAAAAACTTTGATTTCTTTTTTATTATATCACTCATTATTACATACGCCACCCTCTCTTTTTCCTTCATCGCTGTAACTAATATAAGTAATGCTATTAATCCCAATAATATATTACCTTTACCTCTAAAACATAATATAAGATATAAAATTGCAATAAAAGCTCCAAGGAAAAAGCTCATAATAACACTATAATTATTAGCTTTTCTATAGGGTAGCTTAATAGCAAGAATATCTCTGAGTACCCTCCCCCCATCTAAGGGCAATGATGGTAACAAGTTCAATACACCCAAGGTTAAATTGCTATATATTAATAATTCCATAGATTTATTTTGAATTACTATATTACCAATGTAAAATATACCTGCTAAAATAAAATTGCTTACTGGACCTGCTAAGGATATTATTAAATCTTGTTTAGGGGTAGCATCCTCTAATGCTTCTAAATTTAACCTTCCTCCAAAGGGCATTATTTGGATAGTAAAATCTTTAAATCCAAAACAATAAGCTGCTAAATAGTGGGATATTTCATGTATTACAACTAATACTAATGCCATAAAAACTTCTCCATTGAAACATAACAAAAAATAAATTAGATATAAAAAGAATCCTTTAGTAATCTTAATCAACTTATCCCCCTGAATATTAGTATTTATGTCAATTAAGAATTTTATTATAAATTCCTAGTAATTTCCTATCTCTTAATATACTCATCAAACTCCATTGTCTTTCCCATATATAATAATTCAAAGTTGTACTTGTCATACTCCCCATTACCAAATTGAATACTACCTATATTAACATCACTATCTATAATTTCACCTTGACTTACAAAACACTGCCATAATCCAGTGTACTTAGTTTGCAAACCTTGTCCATGATCAATTAAAACATACTTTTCCCCTTCATTACTACATCTTACTACAGTTCCCCTAGATGCGGCTTGCACAAATGATACTTTACTAAGTTTATCTATATACTCATAATTATTGTAAAGTACATTCTTTTTATTTCCTAAACTAATACTATTGGGAAACTTAAATTCTTCTGATAACCTCTCTTTAATAGTTTTTCCTCCAAATAATTTTGTCTTAACTACATCTATGTAAGCCAAAATCTTATTTTCAATGCCGTGATATTCACCAGTTTTAATACCCTTAATAATATTTGAAATATCATATTCCTTAGATAATGCACTACAACTTATCGAATATAATTTTTTTGTGCAATTAGTATCTATTACTCTACATCCTAGTAAAAAAGCACCTAGAATTAATACTCCTGTTAGCTGTCTTATAAATATAGTAACTACGTCCTTCTTATGACCTTTTTTGCTACCTTGCTTCATTGAATAATCCTTATTTCCTAATCTTATTAAAGGCATATCCTTTTGAGATTCACTGTTTTTTATTCCTCTATTTTTTATTTTAGGATTTTTACTCTTAGATATATTATTATAATAATCCTCATAATGAGAACCATAACTACCCATAATTCCACTCTCCTTAAAGGCTTATCTTATAAATTATATTTCTAATTTAATATTTATATGAGTATAATTTAAATTTTATTTGATTTATATAATTGTTTTAAAGATCATATATCTCTTATATTAAACATAGCTATGCTCATAATCATATTTTCTGATATGACTAGTACAAATAAGATAAGGACAGATTATTAATCTGTCCTTATCTTATTTACTTAAAAGTTTATTCGTTTCCTTCTCATACCTACATTTAGTACTAATCCAAATGTCATAAGATTAGTTATTAAGGAACTTCCCCCTGCGCTCATAAGTGGCAATGTAATTCCCGTAACAGGCATAATACCCACCGTCATTCCTATATTTTGAAATATAGAGAATAATAATACAGAGGTCATACCTATAGTTATAACTGAACCAAATATGTCCTTTGATGTTTGAGCTATCTTTATAAATCTATAAATTACTATGCCATATAATGTAAGTAAAAAGATAGCCCCTATAAGTCCAAACTGCTCTCCTACTACTGAAAATATAAAATCTGTCCGTGCTTCTGGTACAAAGTTAGCTTGCTTTATATTGAACATTCCCATTCCAAAAATACCACCTGAACCTATACTGATTTGCGATTGTACAAGTTGGAATGTAGCACCTTGACTAAACTTAGCAGGATTTAAAAATGATAATAATCTTACCTTCCAATACTTTTGCATTATTGGTGTTTGCCATAAAATGACTACAGATAAAACTAATGTGCCTAAGCCTCCTAAGATTATCCTAAGATCGAGACCTGATGCAAAAAATATGCCTAGTACTATAAAGAATGAAACCATTGTCATACCCATATCTGGTTGAATAACTATTAAAACCATAGGAATCGCAGCATAAAAACAAAGAGTGAAGAAATTTTTAGGTTCATTTATATGTCCCTCCATTTCTTGCAACTTCTTTCCTAGCATAAAAATCATAGCTATTTTAGCAAATTCGGAAGGCTGAAATTGTATAGAACCTATCTTTACCCAAGATTTAGCTCCATTTACCATATGCCCTAGTGGAGTAAAGTCATTAAGTATCAAGAAAAATATACATCCCCAATAAAATATATCTGTATAATTCAATAGCATAGAATAATCAAATAATAATATGAAATATACCATAACTAATGAAATACCCAGAAATATCATTTGCTTTTTAAACTCTGCTACTCCACTAACACTAGCTATATTCAGTGCACCAAATACAACTATAGTTATTAATGTTATTAATGTTATTACATCAAGCTCCCTCAATACCTTTCTGTTTATTTTAAGTTTTTCCAACATCTATGTACTCCTCCAATAAAGAATCTTTTAAAATTATAACATAAACTTATGTGCTTTATATTAAAATGACTTGAAAATTTATAGAACTATATGTTTTATTATTACATATAGTTCTATAATATATCCTTATAAAAGAAGATTTTAAACCTTCATCCTTTTTATAGGTATACTTGCTATTAAAGCTGGGAAACTATTCTCTATTTCCTGAGTAGTAGTTAATTTAACCTCAATTTCTTCATCTTCTATTTCCGCATACTTTGATATGACATCTAATATATCTTTCTTGATTTTTTCTAAAAAATCCGGTGATAGGTTTGTTCTATCATGAATTAATATTAATTTCAACCTATTTGTTGCAGTTTCTTTAGGTGATTGCTTTGAAAAGAACTTCAATATATCCATTTATATCCCCCCTAAACTATCGCTTAAACAATCTCTTAATAGCAGATAAAAATCCTTTTTCCTCAGTAAGTTTTTCGAAAGGAATATCCTCATTATTTATACGCCTAGCAATATTTTTAAAAGCTATACCTGCCAGAGCATTTTCATCAAGCACAACTGGAATACCTTTATTCGTAGCAACTGTTACACTTCTATCCTCTGGTACTACCCCTAACAACTTAATAGCCAAGCATTCAATTATATCTTCTACGCCTAACATCTCTCCCCTCATAGTCATTTCATAATTAAGTCTATTTATCACAAGCATATGATTTTCTAATCCCTTATCATTTAATTTCCCTATAACTCTATCTGCATCCCTTACAGATGTTATTTCTGGATTTACTACGACTATAGCTCTATCCGCACCTATAACTGCATTCTCAAATCCTTGCTCTATTCCAGCTGGGCAATCTATTAGTACGTAGTCAAAATCCTCTCTTAAGTTATTTATTATAGAAAGCATATCATCTGATGAAATATCATTTTTATCCCTACATTGAGCTGTAGGTAAAAGATATAAGCCTTCAAAGGTTTTATCCTTTATTAGGGCTTTTTTCAATGTACATCTTCCTTCGATAACATCTAAAATTGTATAAATAATTCTTCTCTCTAATCCCATAAGCACATCCAAATTTCTTAACCCTGTATCTCCATCGATAACCACTACTCTTTTTCCTAAACTTGCTAGAGCTGTTCCAATGTTGGCTGTTGTTGTAGTTTTACCAACCCCACCCTTTCCAGATGTTATAACTATTACCTCACTCATTTCAATACCTCCACTTAAATATATTTATTAGGCGTATATGGCTCCACGACTATACTATTATTTTTTAGCCTAGCTACTTCTGGATAATATGGTTCATCATCCTCTTCAATACCTCTGTTAACCACTCCAGCTATATCTATTAACTGTGGTTGTAGCTTTAACGCTGCAATTATAGCCTTATTATTACCATCACTTCCCGCATGTACTATTCCTCTTAAATTTCCAAAAACAATAATATTTCCCGCTGCATAAATTTCTGCTCCAGGATTTAAATCTCCTAAAACAACTAAATTTCCAGAATATCTTATCACTTGTCCACTTCTTATTGTTTTATGTATAAATTTGGTTCTTCCTTCAACAACTCCTGTAAAAATCTTATTTTTCTCTTCCTCTGAATCTTGAAAAACACAATCTTTTATCATAAATACATCAAATAGTATATCCTTTAGCTTTCTTATCTCACTAGCCTTAATATATTTTAGCTCCGTAGTTATTGTTAAAGTTGAACCCTTATAGAACTTTTTTCCCTTTGATAGTTTTTCAACTAATGCATTTAACATATCCTCGAAATCACTAAAGGCATTTATATTTATTACAGCATTTAATCCCTCTCTATTGCCCTTAATAATAATTCTACTCTTTTGCATATACTCCCCCCAAATCGCTAATTACATGGATTCTATTTAAAAATATATTTACTTATTATACAAAGAAATTTCACCTATTTTATAATATGCTTTTAATTCTATTATACATACAATATATATTCATCTTGTTATTATTACAATATGTTTCTAGGTTAATAGGAGGTAGCACCTATGGTACTACCTCCTATTATATAACTAAATATTCATAAATAAAACAATAACATTCTATTAATTTACATTCCATATTTAAATTGTTACTAACTTTCTTTTCACCCTCATAACTTAAAGTATTATGTTCCTTAATTAACTTTCAATAATCATAGTTTTTACTATAGATAAAAGTATATTAAACTGCATAAATCTTAGAGTCAATTTCAAATACTGATAATACTTACTCCCTAGAATTTTAATCTGCACTTGTACCTTCATCACTTTTCTTTTCTTCCTCTTTAGGATACATAAATTTATATGTTGGGTTACTTTTTAGTATTTCTTCTTTAAAATACTCTTCATAAATTGCTCTTACTACAGGACCCGCATCTCCACCATTACCACCATCAAAAATTATTACAACAACAACAATTTCAGGATCATCATAGGGTGCAAAGCTTCCATACAAAGCATAGGTAGTTCTTCCCATATCCAATTCTTCATTATGAAAAGTTGAAGAACTGGTTTTACTTCCACTTTCAATAGGAAAACCTTTGAATGCACCGGAACCCGTACCTGTTTTAGTTGCTTCTAACATCCCTTGTTTAACAGTTTCAATAGTAGATTCACTTGTACCAGTTTTCTCAATAACTTGAGGTTCACTGTAATCTTTTAAAACATTTCCTTCAGCATCAGTAATACTATCCACTAAATGAACGTTATACCTATTACCTCCATTTACCAATGTAGCAATATAGTTTGCTAATTGAACAGGTGTAAATTGATTTAACCCCTGACCTATAGATGCATTGTAGAGGTTAGTCCCACTTTTAATTTCTTCCTTAGCATCCCTTGCTAAATCACTTATTACTTCAATCATTTTACTAATATCTTTTTCATCAAAGGTTTTAATATTTTCTTCCCTAGAAATTTTTATTAAATTATTGACCTTATCTTTAAGTTCAATAGATATATTTAACTCCTCAGCCTTATTTATAATTTCACTTTCTAGTAAATTAACTAAATCTTCATGTTTTTCTTCACTAGAAGATTTAATATTATCATTTAAGTTATTCTTTACATCCTCACTTAAATTCAAATTACTGCCCTCTGATAAAATATTATCTTTTATTAGGTCCACTATATTTTTATAGTTATCTTTATTTAATGTGTCGTAGGCGGCTATTAATTCTTTCAACTTACTTTCAACATCTTTATTAAAATCTCTATCTTCTGGGGTATTTTCTATCTCATTTTTTATAATATTAGTTAACTCTCTCTTTATTTGTCTTATAGTTTCCTCATCAGTATTATATGGGATAATATCTATATTACTATATCTCATATTTTGTTGGGAATTGGTTCCATTATTTAATAATTCATATATATTTTGAGTATATAATACTGCAAAATTCTTTTTACTTGATTCGTAGTTGTATACTTGACCAAAATATTCATTAATCTCTATTCCTGTTGAATAATTAGCATTTTCTTTAGGTTCTGCACCTAATCCATACTTCCAAGCATATTTGGCAAGCATATTAAGACCTTCTTTTGTTTCTACTCCGCCCTTTTCAAATAACCTATCTGCAATATCATACATAAAATAGTTATTTGAATCCGCTATTGCTTGAATAACATTCTGGCTACCATGGCTACTACCATTTAAGTTATACTTCCAACTAGCACCCTCGTATTCCTTATATCTCTTATTATATGGACCTGAATCATAGACTTTAGTGTTTTTATCTATGACACCTTCTTCCAAACCTGCTACTGATGTCAGGGATTTAAATACAGACCCTGGTGGAACTAAAGTTTGAGTAGCGTAATTGAAAAGTGGCTTTGGATATATATCGTATTTATCCTGTCTTCCTGTTACAATACCATTTTCATCTTTGTTCACAGGAAATAAATCATTTAAAATATACTCTTCCCTTTCAGCTGTATTCATGCCACCCATATTTTTTTTTCTATATGTGGATAATGAGGTCAACTTACTTTTTCTTATATATTCCCTACCAAATTCATCTATATCAGGATTGAAGTACTTCCTATATTCATCCTCATTAAGTCTGCCCGGAACTGTAAATAAATTTGGATCATATCCTGGCCTACTAGATATACCCAAAACCTCACCTGTTTTAGCACTTAATACAACAGCTGCTCCTCTAGTTGCATTCTGTGTATTAACATCACTAGCCGTTCCGTGATTAGTTTTAGGTTTCTTCTTAAGTATTTCCATGGTTTCATCTAAGGATTTATCCATAATTCTCTGTATATCAGCATCCAAAGTAAGTTTCACATTATTTCCTGGGTAGGCTAACTGCTCCCCTAAACTCTTAACCTTTCTCCCTGACTTATTTATTTCTATGCTTTCCTGACCCTTTGTGCCCTTCAGTATATCTTCAAAGACAGATTCTATTCCATCTGCTCCAATATAATCAGAGTTAACGTTATAACCCTTTTCTTCATATTTATTTTGCTCACTAGGATTTATCTTTCTCATATATCCTAAAATTGAAGATGCTAAATCACCGTTAGGATATTCTCTTATAGGTTGTTTCATAACAGAAATACCCGGTAAATCTGACTGTAGCTGTTCAAATATAAAAGCAGTTTCTATTTTTATATCATTGGCAATTACTACAGGATTGGATCCAGAAAACATCTGCATCCTTATCTTATCTTTAACTATCATATAATTTCTTATAGTATTTACATCAAGTTTTTGATATAAATACTCCATTTTTGCTTCACCCTTAGCTCCATCCCAATTTTCACCTTGGGCTAATTCCCATTCTTTTTTGTCTAAGGTTGATTTTTCTTCCTCTGATAGTTTTTCCCATCGTTCTGCTATGTAATCAGTCTTTACAACATCAAATATCGCATAATCAATAACTAACTTATTAAAAACCTCTTCAGCAGTTTTATTTTTTATAGCTTCCTCTACTTCTTCACGTTGAAGTTTATCAAGTTCTTCAAATTTTTTCTTAGGAAATTTATCCCTAGTAACCTCTTCGCTAAATCCTCTATCCTTTTTAAATCTTAAGTCATTCCATTCAATAGCACTTTTGTCAGTAACATTAAACTGTAAACTAAAGGGGTTTACCTTTAGGACAAACCCATCATCTAATTTCTCTCCATTTGTATCTAAAAGTTTTAAAACTTTATCTATAGTATGATAAAACTGTTCCTTGCTTTCATCAGTCTCAGTAAATGTTAGAATGTAACTTTGCTTATTTGTAGCTAAAATCTCTCCATCTTTATCATAAATTTCTCCTCTTGGAGATTCCTTAGTAACTAATTTATGAGAGTTTTTATCTGCAATTTCTCTATAGTACTCTACATCTCTTACTTGTAAAATTATTAACTTACTCAAAATAGCCGTAAATGTAATAACCATGCATACTATAAATATTTTATACCTATTAAATTCTTTTTTCTTTTTTTTCTTCTTCATAAAATCACCACACCATTAGAATTTCCATTCTCTCTTCATATAACGTTTTTCACTTAATTTATATATAAATCTATACATAAATACCGCTATTACCATATTATATATACCAGAATATATGGAAGCTTGTAAGCTTATTTCTTTGCCTAATACATACAAAATACAATATAAAGATATACCCTTTATAACACTGAAAAGAAATATTGACATTATAGGAATAAACATTCTTTCCTTAAATATATTTTTTCCAAACTGCGCTGCTGCAACACAAATAAGCAAATTAATAAAAGCATTTATTCCTATACCATTAAAAAAATATACATCCTGTAGTATCCCAGAAAAAGCTCCTAAAATAACCGCATCTATGGGTCCATTAATAATAGAATAAATCACTACAAATATAAATAAAAGACTTGGATAGTAATTGTTAATATCCATCATTGGAATTATTGTATTATCTAAAACCAGTAAAGAACAGACTATAAGAATTAATGTTATCGTTTTCTTCATAATAAACCCCTTTATTAGTATTTAACTTCTCTTTTTTCCTTTGGAACCACTATGAAAATTTCTTCTAACTTATTTATATCTACATAGGGTTTTATTATTCCAACTTTACTGATGTCAGCTTTATTTTCAGTTACTTCTATTACCTCTCCTATTTTTAATCCCTTTGGATATATACCACCTATTCCTGATGTAAGAATTATATCTCCTTTTTGAACTTCAGATTCTAATGATGGAATTTCAATTTGAGCTAAAAGTCTATTATCGTCATCCCTATAACCTTTAACTATACCATTATTCTCTGAAACTCTTTCAATATACCCTGCCACAGCAATATTCTCATTTGCTAGACTTTGAACAACAGCCCAATTTGTACCTACAGCTGTTACTTGCCCAACTAATCCTTCACCTGTAAGTGCTACCATACCCTTTTCTATTTTGTCATCAGATCCCTTGTTAATTATGAAACCATCCAAAAAACTATTACCACTAGTACCTATAATATCGGCTCCTACATATGAGTAATCATTTGAAGTACTGTCTGCATAATTCAACATTTGTCTAAGTCTATCATTCTCTTTTTTTAAGATATCATATCCCAAAGCTTTGTTTCTTAACTCTATATTTTCACTTCTTAGTTCTTCATTCTTATCCCTTACTTCTCTAAAATTAATTATAAAATCAAATCCACCTCTGATTTTGTTACTCACAGTATAAACCACTTTATGTATTGGGTTCAACACTACACCTATGCCATTTTTGACTAAATTAGTATTAGGATTTTTAGTGCTAGTTCCTATTAGCACTAAAAATCCTATTGAAAGTATTACTATTGATATAACTAGCTTATTTCTTTTTAAAAACTTCATTATAACTATCTTCTCTTTTTCATAATATTGATGCTATCAAGAGCCATACCCGCACCTATAGCAACACAATCTAAAGATGATTCAGCAATATGTACTGGCATATGTGTTTCAGCATTAATTAAGGTATCAAGCCCTTTTAATTGAGCTCCTCCACCAGTTAAGGTAATTCCCTTATCCATAATATCTGATGCTAATTCTGGAGGTGTCTTTTCTAATGTTACTTTTATAGCTTCTATAATTGCTAGGATTGGCTCATTTAATGCTTCTCTAACCTCATTATCTGTTATAATTGTATTTTTAGGTAAACCAGATATTAAATCTCTACCCTTAATATCCATACTCTCATCTTCACTATGATCATCTGCAGCTTTATATACTGTACCTAATTTAATTTTAATATTTTCTGCTGTTCTTTCTCCAATCATTAGATTATACTTTCTCTTTATATAACTAATGATTGATTTATCAAGTTCATCTCCAGCTATTCTTAAAGATTGGCTAGTAACTATACCACCTAGAGAAATAACAGCAACTTCTGTTGTTCCACCACCTATATCAACTACCATACTTCCTGTTGGTTCATTTACTGGAAGCCCTGCACCAATAGCCGCTGCCATAGGTTCTTCCATTAAATAAACCTCTCTAGCTCCTGCACTCCTAGTTGCTTCTTCAATAGCTCTTTTTTCTACTGCAGTTACACCTGAAGGATAGCAAACAACTATTCTTGGGCTAGCAAATGCACTCTTTGAATTTAATTTTGTGATAAAATGCTTAAGCATTTTCTCTGTACTATCAAAATCTGCTATAACTCCATCTTTTAAAGGTCTAATAGCAATTATATTTCCTGGTGTTCTACCTATCATTTCCTTAGCTTCATTTCCTACTGCTAAAACTCTATTTGTATCTACATTAATAGCAACAACTGAAGGTTCTCTTAAAACAATCCCCTTTCCTTTAACATACACTAATGTATTAGCTGTTCCTAAATCAATACCCATGTCTTTAGAAATTCCAAATAATCCCATTTAAGTATTTCTCCTTTCGTATTTACACTATTCCTTTTTCTTTGAGACTAACAAATGTCCCTTCACCTATTATTATATGATCTATAAGTTCTATTCCAAGTAATGTACCACATTCCTTTAAGCGTTTAGTAATATTAATATCCTCCTTGCTGGGCTGTGGATTTCCTGAAGGATGATTATGACATATTATTATAGAAGCTGCACTTTTCTTAACTGCTTCTATAAAAACTTCTCTTGGATGCACTATGGAACTATTTAAACTCCCAACAGAAACGTCTCTTATGCATAACACTACATTTTTAGTATTCAACATAATTACCTTTAGAATTTCTTTATTTAAAGATTTCATATCTTCCATAACTAAATCAGCTGCATCCTTTGGCTTTGTTACCGTACATTTTTCTCCTGATTTATAACTTCTAAATCTCTTAGATATTTCTGCCACGGCTAAAATTTGAGCTGTTTTACTAACTCCTATTCCTTTAATAGTTTGAAAATCATCAGCTGTTGAACGCAATAATCCATTCAATCCACCTTGAGACTTTATAACTCTACTACTAAGTTGTATTACATTTTCATTTTTTATTCCCGTTCTTAAAATAATTGCTAAAAGCTCTGAATTTGATAATGATTCTGCACCATATCTTAATAATCTTTCCTGTGGTCTTTCATTTTCTGGTAAATCTTTTATAGAAATCATTTCACTCATACATGAAACTCCTTTTCTTAATTTACCCCCATTTGCTTTAACATTTCTTTTAATTTATTTAGTGGAAGTCCAACTACATTATAGTAACAACCATGAATCTCTTTAACAAAAACCCCTGCGTACCCCTGTATTCCATAAGCCCCTGCTTTATCGAAAGGTTCTCCACTATCTATGTAACGCAGAATTTCATCACTATTTAGCTTTGAAAATTCTACTACTGTACACGAAAAATCGCTTAAAACTTCTTTTGTTCTAGTATTTACAATAGTAATACCTGAATAAACCTCATGTTTTCTACCACTAAGTTTTTTTATCATATTGAAGGCATCTTCTCTGTCCTTAGGCTTTCCTAAGACAGCACCATCTAAAGTTACTACAGTATCACACCCTATAACTAAAGATTCTACATTAATTTTCTCTGATACATCTAGAGCCTTTCCTTTTGATATGTCCATTACATAATCCTCGCAAAATCCATCATAAGCAACTTCACTTTCATTAAAGTTGCTTACAATAACCTTGAAGTCTTTAACTACCCTCTGTATTAATTCTTGTCTTCTTATAGAAGCCGATGCTAATATTATATTCAATTTACCACTCCTAAAATTTCTTGTAAATTATTATAGCCAAAATTATTCCTACAATAGACATAATATTGACATTACAACTTAATCCTATAGTTAGAACAATAAATTTTAGATTCAATAAAAGAGGTGTATTTATACCTATTTCATAATTTAGCTTTAATATACTTAATGCCTCTATATGACTTCCTAATATATCACCCAAAAGTGTTCCTGATATAGCCCCTAATATGACTATGAAAATAAAATAGGGAGCACCTCCCTGTGTTTTTTTCAATAATACCCCACCTTGTTGCTACATCTTATATAGTTTATCATTTAATATCCTCATAAACAAGTATATAAGAATGTAATTAATAATTTTTTAAGAACTTTAACTTTTTTTTCTTATTTACCCAAATACCCGGTATTTTTTATTTAATATAACCTAATTCTTTTATGAAATTATAGATATACTGGTAATACTCTGTGGTTTTCTTCCTTGAAATTTTTTCTTCTAACCCCTTGCTAAACTCTTTAATTTTCTTTATATTCTCATGATTTTTATCATCTTCAGGAATCTCTGCCAAATCATTTATCCATTTTTTCATATTTGCAGTATCAACTGATTCAACCTTATGTTCTCCTGCAACATTAAGTATCTTAAGGTTAGCATTTATAATTTCTGCCATTTCTTTTTCAGCTAATGTTCCTATTTTCATCTTTACAGCAATTTTAGTAGCATCTATATCTTTACTTTTAACCACTTCCATAACTCCATGAATATTTTCTTCTGTATACATACCTAAGTTAACTTTTATCAAATCATTACTTTTAATATAAAAAGCTTCTCCTATGCTAGATAAACTTTCCCCTATCTTTTTAGCATTAGCCTCATTTTTAAAAACCCCGCATTGTACAATATAAAAATTAATAGTTTCTTCACTTGCATCTGTACCTTCATATGATTCTTTTTCATTAACTCCATCTACTACATTAGGTTTTTCTATGTTCTCACCTACAACTTTCCCCTTATCCTCACTTCCAATCTGTTCTGTTAGTAGTACCTTCGCAAAGAAGGCTACTAGAAATAATAATAATATAAATAATGGCATAAATCCCTTTATAAAATCCTTCTTTCCTTTAACTTCTTTAGTTGCTCCTATGTCTCGCCTATATCTAACATCTCTATTTCTCATAACATGCCTCCATTTTTTCTTTTATACTTTTAACAAGTACAGTTGAGAATAATCCTTATTTAAGTAATTACTATTATAATGTTTTTATTACGATATGTAAATATATTCCATGTTCTTTCTATTTTTATATATAAATTAAGCCGCTTAATCTATATAATCTATATCTTAAGCAGCCTACTTTATTTTTTTATTCTTTTATTCTTTTATTCTTTATTTCTTTATTTCTTTATTAAGCTATTAAGCTATTAAGCTATTAAGCTATTAAGTTAATTATAATCACAGTATCTTATCGTAGCCTTTACTATTCTAAATAACTGATTTCTTATAGCACCTATAGGCATACCATAATTCATCATTGTTCTAATAATATCCGAATTGTTAGATTCTATTTTTTTAACCACCTGCTCTATATTACACTTGGATTTACATTTATGATTTTCATCATAATCTCTAGAATAATTTTCATCACAGGGTTCATTCTCATCATTACAATCCTCATTCATATATTTATCCATCCCATTGCCAAAGAACTCTTCTAAATCTCTTTACTCCATTGTGTTTACTGCAAAATTCATAGGTCGATTCATCATATTCATCATTAAATACGAATTCATACACATCATATTCATTACATATGGGTTCAT
>JAVXGR010000018.1:0-23443 GCA_036657335.1 Clostridium sp.
AATTCTTGTTATGTCTTTAGGAAACTTATAAGTATCCTTTAATCCAATAATACTTATAAATTGGTCAACTACTAATTCTGCCTGTTCCTTGCATGCATATTCCGCAACATTAAACCCTCTTTTATCAGAGCCATCTATACAAGCTTTAATTGTATAGCCATTTAATTCTCCACCCTCTAATCCAATAGCACTAACTTTAACAACTGGATAGCCTTTTTGACCTATTACCCACATAATTTATATCTCCTCTCTTAATTAATATCCTTCTCCTACTTAATCTTAAACACTGGTGCTAGATAAATAATTCTCGCTACTTGTTTCGCTATTTCTTTCATGTATTTCGTTAATAAAGTTCTTTGTTAATTCAACATTTTCAAGTTTAGTCATATTTCTATCTCCCAAAGTGTCTACACATTTTTTGCAGTAAATAACTTCTCCATCCTTCATAAATAACTTTGTTTACATTTTTTTCAATATAGGTAAAGCCTTTGATTGTTCCACAGTTACTACATTGTACACGCATATTAATTACACTCCTAATCTTTTTTAAAATGGTATATCCTCATCATCACATTGGGAATATTCTTGGGTTAATGTTTGCTCTATAGTAGTACTTGATTTCTCTAAAAACTGTACTTCATCAGCTACTACTTCTGTAACATATCTTCTTGTACCATCTTTTGCTTCATAGCTTCTTGTTTCAATTCCTCCACCTATAGCTACTAATTTTCCTTTTCTGAGATAACTCGCTACATTTTCAGCTATTTTATTCCAAGTAAGTATGTTTATAAAATCTACTTGCTGCTTACCTTCTATTTTTATTTTTCTATCTACTGCTAATGTAAAATTAGTTACTGCAACTCCTTTTCCTGGTGTAAATCTTAATTCTGGATCTTTTGTAAGCCTGCCAATTAAAACTACCTTGTTCATAAGCCATTCCTCCTTAAATAAACTTTAAGATTATATCATTGCACTGTATATCAGCCTTATTGATACATGTCTTAAAAATACCTGTATCAATAAGATAAAATGCTCTATATTCTTTTATAAGGTTTGCTTTGAATTTATTTATACTATGTTTTTTACCTAATATAGTAACCTCTACTCTTCTTAATTTCATTTCCTTACTTCCTTCGCTTAGATTTAATTTGATTTTTTAAATTATTAGCTTGCCTGCATATTAGAGCTTGTAGCTCTTTCTTATCATCTTTAATTTTAAAATCAAAGTATATGATAGCTTTATTTAAAGCTCCTCCTATATTTTTAATGCCATTAACTTCTTCCATTACTACTTCTAAATCATTCTTTATATCTTCAAGCTGTCCAGAACTATTAGATATCATTCGTTCTGCCACATCTAGCTTATTTTTAGTATTTAATACATCTACATCTAGCATATCGAATCTATTTTTAAAACTCCCTATATGCTCTGTTAAATACCTTACCTCTTTTGTAAGAGCTCTAAGTTCTGCACTCTCACAGTCCTCTATTTTTATAAGTTGTTCTGAATCTTTGTTTAAGCCACAAGCTACATACCCTATAGCTCCACCTAATGCTCCAACCAATATTAAAATTGCTGCTGATATCATCTTAATTCCCCCCCTATTTACATACTTGTTGCTTAACTAGTGAACTACCCACCACCTAAGAGGTGGGAGCTTCTTGGTCAATACTACTACTGTAGCAAGTTTACCCAAGCTATCAAGGTCACTCCAACCTCTATTGCCTTATATAACTCACTTTTTAAAGATTTCATTGAATCCAATACATTTAACTCCTTACAAAGTAAAATTTTTAATCTGCAATTACTTAATCTAATAAACATTTAGTTATTAATCTAATCCTAATAGCTTCTTCTCTAAATCATTCATGTCATAAGTTCGTTGCTCATAATTTCCAAAACCACTTACTTTATTGCTTCCAGCACTTGGTTTATAATCATCCCTAATAGCTACGTATAATAACTTAGATATATCCTTAACATTATCCATGCTCTGTACTATATCCCACTTCTCCATAACAACATCAATATCATTGCCAGCAATCTTTAAAATCTGCTTAGCTTTATTGTCATCAAATTGAGCACCTAATAAATTCTTAACTTTAACTACTGCTTCTTCTGTTAGTAGTAGTTTAGTATTGTTATTATTAGTACTGTTATTATTTAAAAGACTGTTATTATTACTACCCTCATTTTCAGGGTGCTCATTTTCAGGGTGCTGAAATTCTGTACCCTGAAAACGAGGGTGCTGAAATTCTGTACAAATATTTATAGAATGATTTAAAGTGTAAATATTATTACCTTGTTTGCCACAATTTCTAGTATTAGTTACAGTTATTAATCCTGTTGTTATTAGCTCTTTTCTGAACTTATAAAATCTAGTTTCACTGATGTTCAGGTCATTAAGCATTCTTTTCACACCTGGGAATGCTGTATTTCCTCCGCCAGCATAAGAACACATATATGCATAAATTGCTTTAGCTTCGCATTGAATCGGAAGCTTCATTACCTTTTTAGGTATTATTCCATATCCTTCTGACATTATTGAATCATCTTGATGTTTTAATTTATCTGACACTTCTTTTCCCCCACCTTCTTAAAGTCTTTTAAAATCAAATTTTAGAGACTATTAACATTAGACAACTAAATATACTACTTTCGTTATTTCGTCTTTATTTATAGCTAAATAAGAACAAATATACATATGCTAGATTAAAATAACTTTATTCGACCAATTAATCTGTGTAAATTTCTTAAACCCCTTGATTAATTTTCAAATTTAATATAAAATTTGAAAGTAGAGTTTGCTAAGTCACTGATTATTTAATCAACGACCTTTACTATTGATCCAGGAGTTATCGCTCCTGGATTAACTCTTTTCATCTCATTAATAACTGTAGCTGCATCCAACTTATTTTCATAAGCAACCCTATAAGCTATATCCTCTAAACTCTCATTAGCTTGTACAACATAATTTACGTACATGAAATTACTCTTATCTAAAGCTTTCCCTGTAGCAAAGTTTAAAAAAGATACCACTGTAATGCATATCGCACATAATCCTCCAAAAATCAATTTTTCAACCTTATTCATCTTTAACAACTCCTTGTATTACTTTTATTAAATCATCATGATTTATGCTAAAACTAGAGCCATTACACCTATGACAAGTAATAATAACATTACCCTTGCTATTTAAAATACTAACCATAGATCTTATAGTTACTTCAACTGAAGTTCCTCCAGTTAAATATTTAACTTTCATTGCTCTTAATCTTACATACTCTAAAGAAAATATATTTTGAATTAGAGTGTCTACCATATGCACATTTTTTACTTGTACACACTATCTTTTCATATTTTCTTAATATCCTGAATATCTCTCTATTTTCACTGCCTGCATTAGCTTTATCCATAGCTACACAAAATATAATTGAATGTTCTGTAACTTTTATATAGTCAAAGTCAATTTGAATATGCACCCCTTCTATTGTCTCCACAGACAATATATACTGTATGTTCTTACCCATTTTTACATCTCCTTTATGTTATCTAAATCCGACAAATCTTTGCCATTGTAGAGTTCTAAAAATCTAAATAACTCTAATCTAGTGACCTTTAATCTCCCTCCCAATTTAAAAATACTGTTCTAACATTTCTGTAATACTCATACACTATAAATGGAATAGTATAGTTATTTTTGAAAACTACACTAAAAAAATATTTAAAAACTCTGTTCCAATACAATTCCTTAGCTCCTGGAGTTTGCTTCTTTTGCCAGGAGATTTTATTTGCTCATCTATATTTAAGTTATTAACGTTAATCACTTTTCATTCTTATAGTTCTAAACCAACTCACTAGGCTTATACCTTATCCAATCTGTTTCTCTAAAGCTTCAACTATTGCCCAGCTTTCTTCCTCGCTGAATTCTAAATAACATGCTTTAGCAAATGCTGATGTGACCGTCTTTCTAAATTCTACTAAATCATCTGGAAAATCTAATTCAACCTCCATGTTTTCACCACCCTTTCATTACTACTACTGTAATAATATTCTTTTTTTCCTCTTTTATTACTTTATTAAGCCTTCATAAACCTAAACTACTTTTGGATGCTTATTGCATCCAAAATTTATTTTTATTAAGTAAGTTTTAAGTTATTTTTCCTATTCATCTATTCTATGTTCTACTAGTAGTTGCATTAACAAGTTGAATTTCAAGTCATTCTTTAGTTCCTGCAGCTTTTTCTCTGCTTCTATCCTCGCTGACCTTTCTTGTAATAACTCCTGTTGTTCATTGATCCAAGCTACATATCGTTGCATATGATCTTGTATCTTGTAACTCTCTATAGTCTCAACTATAGGAACTGTATATGTTCCATGCTTTCTTATTGATGGTAATACTTCACTAGTTACCCACCTTTTAAACCTCTTAGCTCCTGGCAACTTAGAATTAAATGTTAAGCTGTAAAGTCCACTTTCATTTATTATTGTCATGTTTTGATTCCCCCCAAGGGTGTCACATTTCGTTATCCCCTTATCTTCATTATCAACATGAACTTTCAGTGCATCTCTAGTATTTATATACCCTAATTTTTCAGCTACATCTTTACCTACAAACCAAGGCTCTCCATTAAGTTCTAAAACTCTTATTTCACCAAACTCTTGATGATTGAAAATAATTAAATTATTCAATTGTAAATCCTCCTTTTGATTTTTATCAAGGATGTAGCATTTTACTACTCCCTTATCTTTAACCTTTTTGATTTTCTTTCTTATCACTTAAAGTGATTGTTTGGGTAAAAAAAATATTTATATCTTTATTAGGAAATGTTTCTTTATACTTTTCAATAAAACCTCTTCCAGGTTTTTTAAATCCTCTCTCTATTTTTGAATAATATGATTTAGAAACACCTATTTTTATTGCCATTTCCTCTTGAGTCAAATTTAAGCTATTTCTAAATTTTATTAAGTCTCTCATATCTCACCTCACTTCACTTCACTTTAAGTGATGTCTTAATATTATCACCCAAAGTGAAACAAGTCAACACTTTTATTTCCTTTTGTGATAATTTTTAATATTTCTTTGAAAGTTTCACCGTAAGTGATACAATATGATTACAATATGTTACAGTAAATAACTCTAGGAGTGATATGATATGTTTTCTGATAGATTAAAAAATTTAAGAAAAGAAAAAGGATTAACACAAGCTGATTTAGCTACCTTATTAAATTCTTCACTAAGTAAAGTAGCAATGTGGGAAACCGGTAAAAGAGATCCTGTTATGGAAGATCTATTAAGATTATCGGATATTTTTAATACTTCAGTAGACTATCTTTTAGGTAAAACTACTGTTCAAACTATAACTCCATCAAATCAAAAAGAAACTTTAAACGTAAAAGATGAGAAGGATATTGAAAAAGCTTTAAATACTGCTTTAGAGCAACTTGAACATTCTCAAGAAGGGCTTATGTTTTCTGGGGAACCTTTGGATGATGAAACTAGAGAACTTCTAAAGATAAGTTTAGAAAACTCTATGAGATTAGCTAAACAAATAGCTAAAAATAATTTTAATGCAAAAAAGTATAAATAGGGGCTTTGGGTGATGAGAAACTTTATTATTAAAGAAATTAACAGATTGGTAGAAAAACACGGAATCAATGATCCTTTTGAAATAGCTCAAAATGAAAACATAATAATCATATTTGAGCCATTAGGGATAATTAAAGGATATTATAACAGCTATGCTAGGCAAAAATTTATACATATTAACTCAGATTTAGATGAAATGGAACGACATTTTACTTGTGCACATGAATTAGGACATGCAATACTACACCCTTCATCTAATACACCTTTCCTACGTTCCTGTACGTATTTTTCAGTTGATAAAATAGAATCTCAAGCAAATAAATTTGCTACTGAATTAATTTTATATAACTTAAAATTAGACAAGCATTATTTGGATAACATTGATATTAATGAAATATCATTTAAATACATGGTGCCATTGGAGCTTGTTCAATATAAATTTTCAAAATAATAAAAAGCAAAATAAGATAACTTGAATATTTTTTCATTACTAGGGGGAAAATTATGCTATCACAAGTTGATTATGATAATATTATGAAAAGTTTAAAATCTTTTGAAGATAAGTCTATAATAAACCTATCTGATAAAAAGAAAATTAACCGTATATTAAAATCTCAATCTTCTAATGATTCATTTATACTTAACATTGATAGGGGTACCATTAATATACGTAAAATTAAATATCAAACGAGACATAACTCAACTAATACCATTTTACTTAGAATAGATACTCATGGTCCAAGACATCAAAACCCTGATGGGGAATATATTGATTGCCCGCATATACATATATTTAAAGAACATTGTGATGATAAGTGGGCCTATCCATTGGATAGTAATATATTTAAAAACCCTAATGATTTTTTAGAATTATTAAAGGATTTTCTAATATACTTTAATGTAAAAGATATTCCTGATATAATTAACCTAGAGACATGTATTTAATTTTATAAGGGAGGTGTTAATCTTGAACGAGCTTATAAACTCTTATTATGATTGGCTTAAGAAAAATACGTTGCTAGATGAAAAAGGGTCATTTACAGAAATAACAACACCATTTTTAGATAGACATAATGACTGTATACAATTTTATTCAAAAATAAATTCAAATGGAGAAGTATTTTTAACTGATGATGGTTATGTAATATCAGACTTAATTTCTAGTGGTTTTTCTTTTAAAACTCCTAAAAGAAAAAATATGCTTAAGAATATATTATTAAATTATCATATAGAATTAGATAAAAATAGCTGTTTAACTACATCTTGCTCTATAAAAGATTTTCCACATAAGCAGCATTTTTATATTCAAGGTATTTTAGCCATTAATGATTTGTTTATTGCAAACAAAAGTAATGTTTCATCATTCTTTTTAGAAGACATATCTTTATTCTTGGAAGACAATGAAATATTATTTAATCCTAATATAAAATTGTCTGGTCAAAGTGGATTTGACCACAATATAAATTATATTTTACCAGCTAGAAAAAAGCGAAATATACCTGAGCAATATATTAACGTAATAAATAAACCTGATAAAACTTCAACTGAAAGCAATATATTTGCATGGAATGATCTAAAAAACACTAGAAATACTAATCATGAAATGTTTGTAATTTTAAATGATACTGATAAGTCTGTTAAGAGTGATATAATCACTGCTTACAAAGAGTATAAAATAAGTCCATTATTATGGTCTGATAAAAAAGGAATTTTAACTTCTTTAAATCACGCAGTGTAATAAAAGCCTATTGCTCTTTGATGTAATAGGCTTTTACTCTTATTTAAATTTAAGGAGACTCAAATGAAGGTAGCAATTTATTCAAGAAAGAGTAAAATCACTGGTAAAGGTGATTCTATTGAGAACCAAATAGAAATTTGTAAAAATTATATAACATCTCATTTTCCTGATGAGAGCTATGAGTTTGTTATATATGAAGATGAAGGGTTTTCTGGGGGGAATATTAATAGACCTCAGTTTAAGCAATTAATGAAGGATATTAGGCTTAAAAAGGTACATATACTGATATGTTATAGACTTGATAGAATTAGTAGAAATGTTTCCGACTTTTCCTCTATTTTAGAAGTTTTGCAAGAATACTCTGTAGACTTTATATCTGTTAGAGATCAGTTTGATACTCATACTCCAATGGGTCGTGCGATGATTTATGTAGCTTCTGTATTTGCACAATTAGAAAGAGAAACTATAGCAGAACGTGTAAAAGACAACATGCTCGAAATGGCTAAGAACGGTAAGTGGACTGGTGGTAAGACTCCGCTTGGATTTATCTCTAAAAGAGAAAAAATAACTATAGATGGTACCACAAAAGAATCTTCTATATTAGTTAAAAATCCTACAGAAGTTACATTTATAAAAATGCTATACGAAAAATACTTAGAACTTGGAAGTTTAAATAAGCTTGAGGTGTATACCCATCAAAATGATTTAAGATCTGCTTCTGGAAAGATTTTTGAAAAGAGTACTCTTAAAATAATACTCCAAAATCCTGTGTATGTTATGGGCAATGAGGATGTAGTAAATTATCTTGAAAACCATGATTGGATCGTATATGGTGAAGTGGATGATATTCACTCTCTCTTGACTTATAATAAGACTCAAAGTGCTTCCAGGAACGGTAAGATTGTAAAGGTAAATAGAGATATAAGCGAAAGGTTTGCTGCAGTAAGCAATATTGAAGGATTTATTGAACCTGACTTGTGGTTAAAAGTACAAAAGCAGTTTGATAGAAATAGAGATACTTTCCCTCACTTAGGTAAAACTCATAATGTATTATTAGCTGGTAAGCTTAAATGTGGTATATGCGGAAACTATATGCTTGTGCAACATGGAAGAGTTACAAAAGATGGGCAAAAATCTTTCTTTTATGTATGTTCTCTTAAAAGAAAATCTAAAAAATCATTATGTTCTGTCAAAAATGTAAAATCATCGGTTATAGAAGCTTGTGTTCTTAAACACTTAAAACAATTATCTATTGATAAAAAACAATTTTTAAATGACTATAAAAGTTATTTAAATAAAATGAATAACTCTAGCTCTATTAGCGACTTAGAAAAAAGTTTGGCATTTAAAGAAAAGCAAATTGATAACTTAGTAACAAAATTATCAATAGATAACGATATATCTGAGATATTAATTGATAAAATAAAAGCTTTAAAGCAATACTGCAAACAAATTACTTCTGAGATTTCAAAAGCAAAAGAGAACTTAGAAATAAATAAAATAGCTAAGATTGATTTATCATTAGTGGAAGATATTATAGATCAGTGTTCAAATATAGATAAATTGTCTAAAGAACGTCAAAAAAAAATAATAGATGTGTTGATAGAAACTATTTATTATTATCCACCGGATGATGATCATCCAAAAGGAAAAATTAGAATTAAATTTATAGGTGCATCTGAAAAAAGTGATGATATACTTGGTGATACTAAAAATGCGACTGAAATGTTGCATTTTAGTTCACCTAGCATGACCTGTATCTAGTAAAATTACATTTTCTGCAAATTCCTTTAATGCATATTGTTGGCATACCTTTATCTTCAATTTTTCTAAGTTTATATCCTCCTTAGGTACAGGTAAAATACATACGCCTTTGGTATTTAATTCTTCCTGTACTTCCTTAGATAAACTTTCCTTTGATAATTTGCAAGAACCACTAAAAGCTCCATAAACCTCATCTGCCCTCTCCCCTTTGATATCTTCTAATCCAGCACATGTTGTAAGACTAACCCTTGGACCATATGCTGGGCATCTTAAAACACACATTGAGCAACCATTGCCATATTTCAGACAATTCCCCATAGGACCTGTGCTACCTGTGGTTTCGATAAAAACATCTCCTTCTATTAAGTTACCATCTGCTAAATAAACACCCAGAATTTTTTTCTCATCCATCTCTAAATCAACTATTCTAGATTTAGTAAAAACCTTAATACCCATACCTATTATATATCTCTTAACAACTGCCTCTATATTATTTACATCATATAAACTTGCATGTTCATGACCCGGAAATTTTATATTCCTATGAGTACAATTCTCATCACATATTTTTATTAAATCTCCACCACCGAGAGCTATTAGTTCCTCCGAAGCTGTAAATCTTCCGTTATTTCTCATTATGCCACCAACATTACCTAATCCTAATAATAGATCAGTTCTTTCATATAATTCAACCTCAGCACCTGCCTTACGAGCAGCAATTGCTGCTGCACATCCTGCCCACCCTGCACCTACAACAATAACCTTATTAGACATTAAAATAACCTCCTTCCCTCTAGAACATATTTAGGATCAGTTTGCATTTTGCATAGTCTTCTTAATTTTCTATCATTATTTTTTCTAGTACACGCTCCACAAACTCCCTCTCCACAACACATTTTTGTATTATTACAGCAAGAATATTTCAAAGGCTTTTCTACTCCTGCTGATTTTAAAGATTCTTTTATTTTTTCTAATAGTTCCATAACCTCATAGTTTAAGATATCAGCTCCATCGCAATGAATAACAGCAGGATACAAAGAAATTACTTGATCTATAAAAAGTTCCTTAAAAGACTTTGTTAACTTACCCTTTTCTAGACAATTACAACTATAAACTTTATAAGCATATTTTTCTAAGTAACCATCTATAAGCTTCCCCTTTATATTGGCCTTATCATTCAACACTATTACCTTATTACCATTTTCATGTAAATGCTTTAATACTGGAATCATTGGTGCTTGTCCTATCCCCCTGCACACCAATAAGCAAACATTATTTACTAGATTTTTCAAGTGCCTAAGGCCTAATATTCCATTCCAAAATGGACCTTTAACTACTACAATATCATCAACTTCTAATTTACTTAAATCTATTGTTTTAATCCCCTTTAATTCTATAGCTAAGGTCATAGTACTATTTTCTAAATCTATATCCATTAAAGAAATTGGAGTGAAAAAACTTTCTTCCTTGTCTAATCTTTTCAAGAATACAAAACTGCCCATGACTTTTAAATCATGTAATAATTCATAGCCTCCTTCCAATGTTAATAAGATAATATCTTCTTCTATAATATTTTTCTTTACAACTTTGCACTTGTAATTTTCTCTTCCACTTTTAGCTTTATTATTATTCCAAATCAGTTCCTGATACACACATACACCACTCCAATGAGTACAATGGCAGTTGCCACTATTTAATTGAGAGCAAATAATACATTGACCTGATTCTGCCAAATGACAAGGGCAAAATTTTGTACCTACATCACTACAGGTATATACTTCATAACCCACGCCCTAACCCCCTTTTGTTTTAATATTTTAAGTTAAAAGACTTTTCAACTTAAAAACATAGAAGAAATACGCTAAGCTATCTTAGCGTATAAAATCTTTACTCTTTATAATATTAAAATACTATATTCCTTAGTAAGTGTTACATTAATTTCCAAATTCATGAACTTTATTATATATTTTATCTAAAAAATTTTCAGTATCCACCTCTTTATCACTGTAAAGATTTGATTTAAATATCAATTTATCATCCCTATATATTTCCAAGTGTCCTATTATCATATTTTTATATATAACCTTAGGTAGTTCATAATTAGGTTTTACTACTTCCATCCTATATTGTGAGTTGTTATTTTTAGGAATGATTATCTTCTCTTTACATATCAATTCTATTTCATTTTTCCCCTTATTAAATCCTATCTTGTCTAAGGCTTTATTTTCTTCTACTACAGTATCATAGTTATAGTTGTCTCTTACATAATTAAATATTTTTTCACTTTCTCTCCATCTCTCAATACAGTTTAAGGTAACTACAATGATTTCATGTCCATTTACATTAAAGGAAGATACCAAACACTTACCTGCATTACCTGTATATCCTGTTTTTACTCCTGTAGCTTCAGGGACCTGATATAATAATTTATTTATATTATTGTACCCTCTTGTAAAGTTGTGCTGCTCAGGATCAATTATTTTACTTTTAACAATTTCACTAAAACTTTCATTATTTTTAGCCTTTGCTGTTAATAGTGCTAAATCATATGCAGTTGTATAGTGGTTTTCACTATCTAAACCATGTGGTGTTTCAAAATGAGTATCCCTTAATCCAATTTGAAAAGCATATTCATTCATAAGTTTCAAAAACTCTTCTACTGATCCACCTACTCCTTCAGCAATAGCCACTGCTGCATCATTCCCTGATTTAAACATTAACCCATATAATAACTCTCTAATAGAAATTTCCTCACCTTCTAAATATCCAACTGTAGATCCATGTATTGCAGCTGACTTTTTAGAAATCACTACCTTCCTATCAATGTTCCCGTAATTTAATGCTACTAAAGATGTCATTATCTTAGTTGTGCTTGCCATAGGAATAAGTTCTCTAGAATTTTTCTCATATAAAACAATGCCTGTATCTTTATCCATGGCAATTGCTGCTCTTGCATCAATGATTAATTTTTTATTCCCCTTAGTCCCTTGAGCAAAAACTATAGATCCTGAGAAAATAAAAATACATAAACTTAAACTTAAACTCTTAATATAATATTTCATAACATTATATATTCCCTATATACGTATTCTAGTTAAGTTCCTACATCTAATTTATTCTTTACTACAAAATATATAGCTCATAAAGAGTATATGTAGATGATATAGATGAAGGCTTTTTTTAGAACCTATATACTAGAAAATATTTTCACCTTCCTTTCTAAAATTTAAAACTGACTGTAATTGTTAATTTTTTCTTTAATCAACTTACTTTTCTTACATGGTGCAACTTCTTAGAATATTTTACATAATAAGTTTTTATAAAATGGATATACTAAGATTGCAACTTTATTTTGGAGGTTAATTATGTTTTATTTTCTATTTTTTCTTTGTATTTTAAATATAATATTATTTTTCCCTATACCATTAAAATTATCTATGAAATATATTGACAATAATTTTTCATTATTTTTATATAGAAAGGAGATTTTTTCTTTAAATCTTGAATTGACCCCAAGTAATATAGCCTTGCTTAATGAAAAGTTTTTAAATATAATAAATAAATCTTATCATACTGAAAAAAATCTATACTCAAGCTTTAAACATAAATTATCTAATATTCTAAACAAGGAAATTGTTTTTTCAACTTTAAAGTCTATATTTAGCAGTAAATATAAACCAACTATAGACCTTAATATAGATTTATCATATGGTCTTGAAAACGCTTCAACGACAGCAATTTTATATGGATATGCCTCTATGTTTTTTCCCATATTATATAATGGATTGAATCTAATTTTTAATATTAAAAGCTTTAACTATAATTTAAAACCAATATTTAAAAAATCAAAAAGTAATTTTTATTGTAAAAGTATAATTTATATAAGTTTAGCTAATATTACTTACATAATAATATTATTTATTAAATCAATTTTAAAATACAAAAAAGAAAATTTTTCGTTTTAGGAGGTATTCACCATGGAAAATCATCCAATTGACAGTTTATTAAAAAACACCATGGAAAATCTTAAATCTATGGTTGATGTAGATACTATAATAGGTAATCCGGTTCAATCCCCAGATGGCACCATAATAATTCCAGTCTCCAAACTTTCTCTTGGTTTTGCTAGTGGTGGAAGTGAATTTTCATCTAATTCTTGTAAAAACAATACTTCAGATTGCAAATTTCCATTTGGTGGCGGTTCTGGAGCAGGTGTATCCATGCGTCCCGTTGCATTTTTAGTAGTTCAAAATGATACTATTAAACTTTTAAGAGTTGATGCTGATCACGGCTACGATAAAATCATAGATACTATTCCACAACTTATGGATATGTTGAAAGATAGTATTTCTAATATGAGTTGTAAAAATAAGCCTCAAGATAAAAATAACCCCCATGAATCCGATTCTTGTAATAGTAAAAAAACTAAAAGCAATGCAAATCCCTTTACAACGCACAGTGAAAACTTTACAGAGGATATGGATGAAAAAATTTCCCAGGAATAACTTAAATATATTCCACAATATAGGACAATATCATTAAATTCAAAAGACCACATAAGTATATTTCAAAAATATACTTATATGGTCTTTTTACACTATAAATCTTCTATTGTTAATTGCTCTATACTAGGTAAAGATTCCGTACTTTTCAAATCAAAATATTTTAGAAACTCCTTAGTTGTACTATATAAAATAGGTCTTCCTGGAACTTCTTTTCTTCCACTTTCTTTAATCAACTTCTTCTCACATAATGTAGAAAGTGCTCTATCACTTTTAACCCCTCGTATATCATCTATTTCTACTCTAGTAATAGGTTGCTTATATACAATAATTGCCAGGGTTTCTAAAGCAGCTTGAGATAATGACTGTCTAACATTTATATTTAATAACCTTTGAATAAATTGACTATTTTCTTGCTTTGTTATAATCTGATAGGAATTATTCACTATTACTAATTTTATTCCTCTAGTTAAATCTTCTTCATAGGTTTTAGCTAGTTTACTTAATACTCTTTCAACAAAAGTATCACTACACTCTAAAATTGTAGCTATTGCCTTTACCTCTAATGCTTCCCCTGAAACAAATAATAAGGATTCTACTACCGAAAAATATTGTTCTTCAATAATTGATTCATGTGATTGCATTTTCTCTATAAATTCTTTATTCATTATCAACTATCCTTTCCATATGTATCTCACCAAAAACTTCCCCTTGTATCACCGTAACCTGTCTTATTTTTATTAGCTCTAATAAGGCTAAAAAAGTAACAATAACCTCTACTCTGTTTTTACAACTACTAAGTATATAATTAAAACTTCCTCTTTGTACAGAATTTATGTATTCACTTAAACTTTCCATCTTATCTTCTATTCTATATATATCTAAAGCTGTAATCTGTTTTGGTATTTCTTTTTCATTCATCTTACTGGTATAATACTCCATAATATCATTAAATATACTATTTAAATTCAAAATGCTTATGCCCTTAAGCACTTCTGATATATCAAAAACCTTTTCTTCCTCTATTATTTCTGGTTTTTTGCTATATGTTTCTCCTACAATCACTTCCCTCTCTCTTAAATCTGAAGCTATAAGCTTGAATTTTTTATACTCAATTAATCTTTCAACAAGCTGTCTTTTAATGTCTTCTTCATCTACAACTTCATTATCTTCAAGTTTTAATTTGGGAAGTAGTTCCTTTGATTTAATTTCGATTAAGGTCGAAGCTATAACAATAAACTCAGATGCAATCTCTAAGTCCATTTCTTTCATCGCTTTTATATACTGCATGTATTGAGATGCAACTTCATTTATTCTTATATCATAAATACTCATTTCATTTTTCTTTATTAAATGTAGTAACAAATCAAAAGGTCCCTCGAAATTCTCTACTTTAATACTTAATGCCATTTACTTCTCTCCTAACAACTGTAGTCCTAAATATCACTTTATATTATAGCATTTCCAAGAATATTTCTCATTATAAACATCTAAATATGTTTTCTAATAAAATTAATTTGACCCGTTGTAAAATGAAACCTGAATTATTCATGAAATTAGATTATGCATTCTAATTTCATAAATCAACTTCAACTCAACACCATCTATAAGTTTTCTGCGTTCATTAATTTCCATATCTATCTTCCAACATACTATACAGTCAAATGTGTTATAAGGGTGATCATGTTTAAATAAATTACTTAGTAAATATTCTATTTCCACTAATATAGCTTCACCTTTATTATTTAAGCATATTAAATCTGTAGTGGACTGATGTGAATAATGTGCTATAGACTCTATGTACTTTATTTTTTCTTTATATAAAGCAATATCTTTAACTAATGACATATGTTTCTACATATATAAATCACTCCCAAAATATTTTTTTTCAAAATGTGTGATAACCACACATTTTATTGTGTGCAATTTATTACAATCAATTCATCAAATCATAATTAATGGAGATTAAGATGTTAAAAGGAAATATTATTGGTGAAAATATTAAAACTATCAGAGTTCAAAAGGGCTTAACCCAAGAACAACTCACTACTAAATTACAAGTCAAAGGATTAAAATTAGATAGACCTACGTTGTCCAAAATTGAAAGTAGAACACGTGAAATCTTAGATTATGAAATCAAAACATTTGCTGATGCACTTGATATTTCAGTAAATGAACTTTTTGACGACAAATAACCTTTATTATTTATATAATAAAGGTTATTTTCTATTGTCCTATATTTTTTATTTATCGTCAAATTTTATATTTCCTAATAAAGCTACAAATGGACTTTCTTCTGCTTGCTCTGCTTCTTGCTTTAATTTCTTCATATAGTAGTTGACTTGTTTTTTATCAACTTTACCTTTATTATCAAATCTCTTCTCAAATTTATTTGCCTTTTCTCTAAAGTTACAGTTAGCACCTACACAAACATAAATCTTACCTTCGCCCTGGCCCCTAACCTCTAATTTTTTCTTACATTCTGGACAACGAGCATTTGTAGTTATAGCAATATTTTCTCTATAACCACACTCCCTATCTTGACATACATTCATTGTTCTATTTTTACCTTTTACCTCTAATAGATACTTTCCACAAGTAGGACATTTCTTACCTGTTTTATTATCATGGATAAAATTGCTTTTTGTCCCTTTTACATCAGCTATAAGAGCTATAGTATATTCTTGCATCTCTTTAATAAATTTCTTAGGATCTCTTTTACCTTTACTTATTTCATCTAACTCACTTTCCCATTTAGCTGTTAATAACGGTGATTTAAGCTCTGCAGGTACTAATTTAATTAGTTGTTTTCCTTTTGATGTTGGTATTATATTTTTACCACTCTTCTCAAGGACAAATGAATTGAATAATTTTTCTATTATATCAGCTCTCGTTGCAACTGTTCCTAATCCACCCGTTTCATTTAAAGTCTTAGCTGCATCCTTTGATAAATTCATATATTTATGTGGATTTTCCATGGCTGATAGTAATGTAGCTTCTGTGAACCTACTTGGTGGTTGAGTTTCTCCATTTACCATATTTGTAGATGCTATTGCTATATCATCACCCTTGGTGATTCTTGGTAATCTCTGATCTGTAGAATCCATGTTTTTATATAATTTTTTAAATCCTATATCTTTAACTTGCTTACCTTTTGCTTCTATTTTCTCTCCATTTAAATCAGCATAGATTTTAGTTTCTATATATATAAATGGTGGTAACATTACACTTAAAAATCTCTTAATTACTAAGTCATATACTTTTCTTTCATCTGCACTTAGTAGCGCAATATTTCCTCTTTCTTCAGTAGGAATTATAGCATGGTGATCACTTACCTTATTATCATCCACAAAATGTTTCCCACTCTTTATCCCATCCCTAATTAAATTATCACAAATCACTCTATTTTCACCTATAGATACTGCTTTAATTCTATCCTTCAATGTAGGAACTATATCTTGTGAAATATATCTTGAGTCTGTTCTTGGGTATGTTAACACCTTATAATTCTCATATAATCTTTGCATTACATTTAAAGTTTGTTTAGGTGTGAATCCCCATAAATTATTACAATCTCTTTGCAATTCAGTTAAATCATATAGTGCTGGTGAATATTCTTTCTTTTCTTTTTCTATAATATCTTTTACTATACCTTTTCCTGTAGAAATCTTTTTAGTTATTCTTTGTGCTTCTTCTTTGCTCCAAATTTTATCTTCTCCATTAGAACTTTTCCACTTATATTTCACCTTATCAGCAGATTCAACATTTATTGTATAATATCTTTCAGGCTTAAAATCTCTTATATCTTCTTCTCTTTGAACTATCATTGCAAGTGTTGGCGATTGTACTCTTCCTGCTGATAACTGTGCATTATACTTGCAAGTTAGTGCTCTAGTTACATTTAACCCTACAATCCAATCTGCCTGTGATCTACATACAGCAGCTTTGTATAAGTTTTCGTAAGCCTTTCCATCTTTTAAATTCTTAAACCCATCCAATATAGCTTTATCAGTCTGTGATGATATCCACAATCTTTTTAGTGGCTTTCTCACACCAGCTTTCTCAATAATCCAGCGAGCTACAAGCTCGCCCTCTCTCCCAGCATCAGTAGCAATAATAATTTCTGATACATCACTTCTAGTCATTTGCTTCTTAACTTCAGTGAACTGCTTTCCTGATTTATTAATTACTGCAAGTTTCATTTCTTTCGGCAACATAGGTAATGTCTCCATGCTCCAAACCTTATATTTATCACCATAACTTTCTGGATCTGCCAAGGAAACTAAATGCCCTAACGCCCATGTTACTATATACTTACTTCCCTCTATATAAGCACCTTTATTTTGATTACACTTAAGTACTCTAGCTAATTCTCTACCTACTGATGGCTTTTCTGCCAATACTAATATTTTGCTCATTTCATTTCCTTTCTTTAACTATGTTTTTTATTAGTAAAACTAATTACATTTATCATTTTATCATAAACGTCATCAATAAGCCTAAAATTTTTCATATTTATAGTGCATCTTTAAATGCTTCAGCAAAATTTGTACTTAATTGTGAATCAAATTTTTTATTTACTTTAATTACATTTTTAGTAATGTTCTTTTCTTTACGTTTATTGCCTTCAGTACTTTCTAGACATAAAACTTCATATTTAGCTCTATAATACTCAACTTGTTTTTCTTTATCTTTAAGTAATGATATTAACTCTTTTATTTCAATATCTCTCTTCAATAGTACCAACAGCTATTAAACTTTCACCTTCAACCTCAATCTTTATAGTACTTTCAGTATATATATATGGTGGCATCATTACACTTATAAATCTCTTAACAACTAAGTCATATATATTTCCCTCTATAAATCCATTGCCATTTTTATTACACTTTAGTACCTTTGCTAAGTCCCTTCCAACTGAAGGTTTCTCCGCTAGAACTAATTTTTTACTCATATATATATGCCTTTCTTTATTACATAATTATTATTTGTTTTATTGTTTAACCGCTAACTACACATTCTTTATTCTTTAAACTTAATCCTAAAATTCATATTCATATTCATATTTTTTATTATATAATATTTACAAAACTACAATACCATATATTTTACATTTATATCACTTATTTGCTTTTTAAAATTAAAAATAGAAAAGGTTAGAACCTATTTTTTTAGATTCTAACCTTTTTAAAATTCACTACTATATTTCTAGTATATTATAATATACTCTCTTTATTGATTAAACAGCGTGATCAAATAGATTTGTAAAGTTTGACTTTAAGTTTTGTAAAAACCCACCAACCTTTAAATCTCTGTCGCAATATAAATTTATTATTCCGACTATCTCCCCATTTAA
This sequence comes from Clostridium sp., assembly GCA_036657335.1. Classification (GTDB taxonomy): domain Bacteria; phylum Bacillota; class Clostridia; order Clostridiales; family Clostridiaceae; genus Clostridium_D. The sequence goes on from JAVXGR010000018.1 coordinate 18,952, forward strand.
GCTTATCTCGCAATATCCTACCTTTTCATCTTTTACATAAGAAGACTTAGTTTTATCCACTACAACTTTCTTTCCTATATTAGCATCAGTTCCCTTTTCTACAGGTATAGAAAAGTCTTCACCTGCCATTGCAGTAAAATATTTATCACCTTTTTTATTGAAAACTACCTTTTCTACCTCTGTATGCTTTTTTAATACCTCCTTATTTTCAAACTTTGCAAGTCCATAGTTCATTAACATTGATGCATCTCTATTTCTAACCTTAAAACTTGGAGCTCCCATGATTACAGTTAAAACTCTTACTCCACTTCTTACGGCCGTAGCAGAAATGCAATACATTGCTTCATTTGTAAATCCTGTTTTTAATCCATCACAACCATCAAAAAATCTAACTAATTTATTATGGTTAACTAATTCGATTGGTGATTTTCTTCCTTCACTTATAGTTTCCATATATGTACCGGTGTATTGTAAAATTTTAGGATGTTTCAATAATTCCTTGGACATTATGGCAATATCATAAGCTGTGGTTAGATGACCTTCAATGGGAAGTCCGTTACAGTTTTTGAAATTAGTATCTACCATGCCTAGTTCTTTAGCTCTATTATTCATAATAGAAACGAAACTATCCTCTGTACCACCTAATAATTCTGCTAAAGCAACCGCAGCGTCGTTACCTGATGCTATTCCAACGCCTTTTAAAAGTTCTTCAACAGTTCTTACTTCCCCAGTATCCAAGAGCATTGTACTTCCACCCATACGCTTTGAATTTTCACTAACTGTCACCTTATCTTGTAAACCTATCTTTCCACTATCTACTGCCTCCATAGTTAAAAGCATAGTCATTACTTTAGTAACTGATGCTGGTGCAAATTTTTCCCTACTATTTTTTTCATATAATACCTTTCCTGTAATTGGTTCAATAAGTAATGCAGATTTTGCATCTACAATTATAGATTCACCATTACTTGGTGCTTTAGATGTTTCTGCCTCCGCAAAAACTTTAATCGCTCCCATATTAAATAATAATAAGAAAACCAAACTTAAACTCAAAATGATTTTTTTTATCATGTTTATCCTCCTTTTTAAAACCTACAAGATTATTTTTACCAATTTATAAAATATTATGAGTTTTTTATAGTTATATCTTAAAATATTATTAAAACACTTTTAAAAGGCTGTTTTTCTCATAAAAAACTTAAAGATTCCTCAAATGCTGAGGAATCTTTAAAAATTATTTTACTATTTCATATATTAATGGAATATTATCATCGTATTTACTAACTATTTCATAGTTTCTAATTATATCCTTTGTGGCTTTTTCTATTTTTTCTTTATCATTGCTATGAATGTATGCTAATACATCTCCAAGTTTTACCTTATCTCCTCTTTTTTTATTTAAAACAATTCCTACTGATAAATCAATAATACTTTCCTTAGTTGCTCTTCCTGCTCCCAATTCCATAGCTACAATTCCAATGTTTTCAGCATTTATTCTTTTAACTATACCCATATCTTCACTTATTACAGGTACAATGTACTTAGCCTTTTTAAACCTTTCATTATTATCAATAAAATCTGGATTTCCCCCCTGTGCCTTTATTAACTCTTTAAACTTATTCAAGGCTTTTCCAGACTTTATTGTTTCTAATAGCATTTCCCTAGCTACCTCTTCTGAATCAGCTTTTTTAGCTAATATGACCATGTTGCTACCAAGTATTAAGCAAAGCTCTAATAAATCAGCTGGTCCATTTCCCTTTAAGGTCTCTATTGCTTCTATAACTTCTAAAGTATTCCCTATAGCAAATCCTAAAGGTTGGTCCATATCCGATATTACAGCCCTTGTTTCCCTTCCAAGATTTTTTCCTATACTCACCATTGTATTGGCTAATGCTTTACCCTCCTCATGAGTCTTCATAAATGCACCTTTGCCAACCTTAACATCTAATACTATAGCATCGGCCCCTGAAGCTATTTTTTTGCTCATAATACTTGAGGCTATTAATGATAGATTATCTACAGTTGCAGTAACATCCCTTAGTGCATATATTTTTTTATCAGCGGGGGCCAAATCTCCAGTTTGTGAAGCTAGAGCAATTTTTATATCATTTACATTTTTAATGAAGTCCTCTTCACTAATATTCATAGAAAATCCATCAAAGGCCTCTAGCTTATCAATAGTGCCACCAGTGTGACCAAGTCCTCTACCAGACATCTTTGCAACAGGTATGCCCAACGCAGCAACCATTGGTCCTAAAACTAAGGTAGTTGTATCTCCAACTCCTCCTGTACTATGCTTATCTACCTTTATACCATCTACTTTGCTTAAATCCAAGGTATCTCCTGAGTTTACCATTGCCATAGTTAAATCAACGGTTTCTATTTCACTCATTTTATTAAAATATATAGTCATTAATAATGCTGCTGCCTGATAATCAGGAATTTCTCCTTTTGTAAAACCATCTACAAAGTAATTAATTTCATCTTTAGTCAATTCCTCATTGTGTTTCTTTTTAACAATTAAATCGTACATTCTCATTTAATTCACCCCACATAATAATTTAAAAAGTGTCTTTTCTTAGTCTATCATTTAACAACTTTAATATATGCATTTTTCTTTAATTATAATCTTAATTAAACCCATCAAAGCTTTATTATATATATACTAGAAAACAGAATATATAAAAATAACTATAGCAGCATATATTTTTACTAAGCTACCATAGTTATTTTAATCTTATTTTATAATATCCTTAGCAAAACTTTCTCCTGCTAATTCATTCTCTATGTTTAAAATTTCAAGTATAGTTTTCCCTATGTCACAAAATGACTTTCTAATACCTATATTAACACCAGGCTTTATGTATTTGCCCTTAATCAACATTGGTATGTATTCTCTTGAATGATCCGTACTTGGCGTAGTAGGGTCACATCCATGATCAGCTGTAATAATAAGTATATCGCTTTCCTTCATATTAGATAATATTTCAGGTAACCTATTATCAAAGTCTTGTAAAGCTAATCCATAACCTTCTGGATCATTCCGATGTCCAAAGTTCATATCAAAATCAACTAAGTTTGTAAAAATTAATCCTTCTTTGTTATTCTTTATAAATTCTAATGTTTTATTTACCCCATCCATATTTCCATTTATATGAACTGATTCAGTAATTCCTTTTTTGTTATATATGTCTTCTATTTTTCCTACAGCCATTACAGCTTTACCTGAGTCAACAATATACTCAAGCATTGTTTTTTCGGGTGCGTCTAATGCATAATCATGTCTATTAGCAGTCCTCTTATAACTACCAGCCTCACCATTAAAAGGTCTAGCAATTACCCTGCCAACGGTTTTATCTCCTACTAACATCGCTCTTGCTATTTTGCACATATCATATAATCTTTCTAAAGGAATCACATCTTCATGAGCAGCTATTTGAAAAACACTATCTGCAGATGTATATATAATAGGGTATCCTGTTTTTTCATGTTCCTCCCCTAGATTTTTAATTATTTCTGTACCTGATGCCACAATATTTCCTAAGGTTTTTGTACCTATTTTATTCTCAAATTCATCCATGATTTCTTTTGGAAATCCTTGTGGATAAGTATTAAGAGCTTCCTTTAAAACAACTCCTGCTATCTCCCAATGTCCTGTTATAGTATCCTTACCCTTAGATAATTCATCGGATTTTCCAAAAGCTCCTGTTGGATTCTCAACTTTATTAACTCCAACCACTCCATTTATATTTCCTAAGCCTATGGCCTCCATATTAGGTAGGTATAACCCTCCTAATTTCTTAGATATATTCCCTAAAGTATTACTACCTTTATCACCATATAATTCTGCATCTGGTAATTCACCTACACCTACACTATCTAGAATTATTAATATTGCTCTTTTTATCATTTTAACTCTCCTTTCCAGGAACTTGTCCTTAGTAACTTATATATTATGCTCTTGGATGTGCCTTTACATACTCCTGAGCTATTTTGCTATTTTTATAAACCTCTACATATACTTGAGTTGCAGAAATACTTTTATGTCCTAATAACCTTTGAACTACTACTAAATCTGCTCCATTCTGTATAAGATGTACTGCAAAAGAATGTCTTAATGTTGAAGTATTAATTATTTTACTAATCCCCGCTTCCTTAGAAGCTATCTTAACAATCTTAGAAAACCCTTGCCTCGTCATCTTATCACCCTTATTATTCACAAATAATAACTGCGTATTTTTAACATTTAACAAATGTCTATCTTTAAAATATTCCTCTAAACAATCTATTGCGTATGAACCAATAGGAATAATTCTTTCACTATTTTTTAATCCAGTACAAATTATATACTTTTCTTTTAAATTCACATTATATATGGACATATCTAATATTTGACTTACTTTCATTCCAGTAGCATACATTAACTCTAGCATAGCCTTATCCCGTTGCCAAAAATCTATAAAAATCTATAAATCTTGTTTAATTCCCTGTT
>JAVXGR010000019.1:0-23286 GCA_036657335.1 Clostridium sp.
TATAGCATAAAGGTAACACCCCTTCCCATTCCGAACAGGTAGGTTAAGCTTTACAGCGCTAATGGTACTGCAGGGGAAGCCCTGTGGGAGAGTAAGACATCGCCAGATTAGTATATGCGGGAATAGCTCAGCTGATAGAGCGCCACCTTGCCAAGGTGGAAGTCGCGGGTTTGAATCCCGTTTCTCGCTCCAAAGACTATCTTTTAATAAGATAGTCTTTTGTTTTCTTTAATTATTTAATAAAGTGGATAGATTATTGGAAAAAACAATGGAGTGTCATAGGTATATTTATAAAAGCTATTAGAAAAAAAGCATATATTATGATAACATCTTATCAGTGTTAATAAATTCTAACATCAATATAAAGAGATAAACATATAAGATGAGTTATAATAAATAATGATAATTCTAATTTATACATTGGGGGAAAATTTTATGAAAAAGATAATATCAATAGCAGCGGCATGTATTCTATCTGTGTCTATGTTAGTAGGATGTAATAAGAGTTCAACAGAGGGTTTTAAGGATACTATAACCTTTGCAGGAGCATCTACAATAGCACCAATAATAGACACTGCAACATCAAAATTTAAGGCTGAATACAAGACTTGGAAAGATTTAGACAAGTCCTTTGGAGAAAAGGAAGTTTCTATAGTTATAAATTCTGGTGGCTCTGGTGAGGGCATTAAGGGAATCATTGATGGAGTGTCAGATTTTGGATTGGTATCAAGAGAAGTAAGTGAAGATGAGAAGGGTAAAATAAAAGAATATAAACAATATAATTTAGGTGTTGATGCGTTAACTATAGCAATTAATCCTAAAAATCCTTTGGTATCTATAAAGGATGATTTAACTACAGAGCAAGTAAAAAGCATATTTTCAGGTAAATACAAATTTTGGGATGAATTAGATAAGGGTCTACCACATAATGAAATTATAGTTGTAACTAGGGATTTAGCAGGTGGTGCTCATAAAGTATTCCAAGAGAAGGTAATGGCTAAAGATGAAGTTAAAGCCGATGTTATACAAGCTCCATCTATGGGTGCTTTAGTTGAAAAGATAATTCAAAATGAAAATGCTATAGGTTATGCATCTTTTGGTGTTGTTAATCAAAATAAAGGAAAGATAAAACCATTGAAGGTTGATGGAATAGAGCCTTCTAGGGAAAATATATTATCAGGTTCCTATAAGATAGCACGTCCATTGTTAGTTATTAATAATGGTGAACCTACAAAGCAAGAAAAATATTTCATTGATTATTTAACTTCAGATAAGGGAAAAGCTATAGTTGAAGAATTAGGATTTTTACCATCAAAATAAATAATATATAATTATATTCATTAAAATTTACTTAGTTTTAATAACTAGTATATTAGGCTATTAATCTTCTATTTTAAATAGTAAGAGAGATAGCTTTTTTCAAGTTATTTTATTTACAGGATAAATATATTAGGAGGGAGTTCTTTGGAAGTAAAAGAAAAAATATTTAAAAGTATTATATTAATAAATACTTTTATAGCTAGCATAACTTTAATTTTCGTAATATTTTTTATATTGAAAGAAAGTATACCCATATTTAAAGAAGTATCCATAGTAGAATTCATTACAGGTCTGAGATGGAATCCCCTAGGTAAAGAGACTGAGTTGTCTATTTTGCCTGCTATATTAGGCTCTTTGTATACATCTTTTATTGCTATAATTATATCAGTTCCATTAGGTTTAGGCTCTGCTATCTTTATAAGTTTTTATATGAGAGAAAAATATAGGCAAGGCATAAAAGCTATGGTGCAAATACTTATGGCTATACCATCTATTATATTTGGATTTATAGGTCTTATTATATTAGTGAAATTTTTTGAAAACAATTTTAATATGGCAGCAGGAGAATGTGCCCTGGCTGGAGGAGTAGTATTAGCTATAATGACAATTCCATGTATTATATCTACTATAACAGAAAGTATGGATAAGGTTTGTGAGAAATATAGTATGGCCTCAATATCATTGGGAGTATCTAAAGGGTACATGATAAAAAAGTTAATTATACCTGCAAGTAAAGAAGCTATTTTTTCAGGTATAATTTTAGCATTTAGTAGGGCAATAGGTGAAACAATGGCGGTTATGTTGGTAATAGGAAACTCTCCAATAATACCAAGGTTGTTTGGTAGAGCGCAGACTATACCATCTTTAATCGCCTTAGAAATGGGATCTGCCGAGATAGGTAGTTTACATTATAATGCATTGTTTGCATCAGGATTAGTTCTTTTGATCATAGTGTTGTTTATTAATTTAATATTCTATTATGTAAAATATAAGTGGAAATCTTAATGTAGGAGGATGATGTTTTGAAGGAAAGAGGAGCTAATAGTTTTGTGAAATTGTGGAGTTCTATATCCTTAAGTATAGTTATTTGCACAATTATTTTAATATTTGGATTTATTCTTATTAGTGGAGTTAAGGTGATTACTTGGAAGTTTATAAGTGAAAACCCATCAGGATTTCCACCGGGGTCTGAGGGTGGTATATATCCAGCTATAATAGGGACAATATATCTCGTAATTATAGCTGGAAGTATAGCATCTATATTGGCTATTTCTACAGCTATATATTCTAGGTTTTATTGTAAAAGTAAGAAATACAAAGCTTTAATAACTTTATGCATTCAATGTATAGCTGGAATTCCATCAATAGTTTTAGGTTTGTTTGGATATTCTTTTTTTGTTTTAAAGCTAAATTTAGGTAGGAGTCTATTATCAGCTGGTATAACCTTAGGTATTATGATATTTCCATATATAGAAATACGTGTTGAAAAACTATTTAATGAGGTACCAGATGAAATTATAGAAGCATCCTATTCTTTAGGAATAAGTAAATCATATACTATAGTAAATATAATTATTCCATATACATTAAGAGATGTCATATCCGCTATTACTATGGCATGTGGTTTTGCAATGGGTGCAACATCACCTATAATATTGACGGGTGCAGTTCTATCAGCACCTATGCCTAAAAGTATATTATCGCCATTTATGTCATTGCCATCACATTTATACATGCTTTTAGGAGAAGGGATATCTGTTAAAAATGCATATGGAACAACAATTATATTATTGGGAATGGTATTAGTCTTAAACCTTATTTCTTTGATATTAAAAATAAGAAAAGTACCTTAATAAAGTAAGATAAGCTAGGGAAAGCAAGTAAATAAGTAAGTAATATAAAAAGGTAATATATGGGGGGTAAAATGAATAATATATTGGATATTAAGAATTTACATGTTGAATTAGGTAATAAAAATATAATAGAAAATTTAAATCTATCTGTAAATAAAAATAGTATTACTGCTATTATAGGTCCTTCAGGTTGCGGAAAATCTACGGTTTTAAAAAGCATTAATGGCATTTTAAGTAATAATGAGGATGCTAAGATAGAAGGTGATATAGAGTTCATGGGAAAAAATACAAAGGGGTTAAATTATGATTATGACATTAGAAAAAGTATTGGAATGGTATTTCAAAATCCAACACCCTTTCCAATGAGTATATATAAAAATATAACATATGCTTTAAGGTATTATGGTGAAAAAGATAAGTTTAAATTAGAAAATATAGTTAAAGAAAAGCTTAAAGTTGTAGGATTATATGAGGAAGTTAAAAACGAGCTTACAAAGTCTGCATTAAAGCTTTCAGGTGGACAACAGCAAAGGTTATGCATTGCTAGGGCACTTGCTATAGAGCCTGAGGTATTGTTATTAGATGAGCCTTGTTCAGCTCTAGATATAAAAAATACTATAATAATAGAAAAGATGCTTAAGGAACTTTCAAAGCAATATACAATAGTACTTGTTACACATAATTTAAGTCAGGCAAAACGAATAGCTGATTATACAGTATTCATGTTGGATGGTAATATAGTTGAGAGTAATAGAACAGAGATTATATTTAATAATCCAAGTGATAGTAGGACAAGTGACTATATTAGTGGTATTTATGGATAACTTATCAATATTGATAGTTCAGATTAAACTTCATTTATAATGAGACTATATATTTGAATTAAATATACATAAAAATAAGGAACTAATAGAGAATATCTAAGGTGTGTATATAAAGTTTATTTTATAGGGTATATAGGTATGGGCATAATAATATATATTTATACTTAAACTTAAGATATAATAAGTTATGTAACTTATGTAACTTATGTAACTTATGTAGCAAGAAAAGCTTATGTAGCAAGAAAAGTTTATCTAGGAAGAAGACATTATACAGGTAAGAAAGAAAGCTATGTATAATGCTGAAACTTCCTACAAGCTAAGGTGTTGGTATAGATTTAGCAATTATAAGTAATGGAGAAACATATAAAATATTAATAAAACTAAGAAAGTTAAAAAATAGAAAGGAGATTCTTAAGAGTACAAAGAAGGCTTTCAAGGAAATATGAGAGTTTAAAATAAAAATATAAAAAAAGAAGGAGGAAGTGCTACTAGACAAAATATTCAAAAACAAATAGTTAAGATACAAATTATTCATCATAAACTATGTAATATAAGAGAAAATTATTTAAATCAAGTAGTAAATAGTATTATAAAACAAGAACCAAGTTTTATAAATACTTAAGATTTAAATGTTAAAGCAATGATGAAAAATAAACATCTTTCAAAGGCTATATGAAGGCAAATACAGTGAAAAAGGAAAAATCTCCATGGGTATATTTGTCCAAATTTTGAGTAGCAAAATGTATGAATGAAGGAAATTGCTAAGTTTAAAAAGGTTACTCTAAGCTATTCAGTTAATAAGAAAGAAGTAGCAAGGGAAGCTTTAAAAGAGTTTTACGGAAGTAGAATACAGGTGGTGTTTGGTCCAGGATTAATTATATTAGGTCTAGTTTTAAACATATTTCTTAAATCAGTGAGTAAGACATTTGGAAATCTAATGATTGTATTAGGAGCTATTTACATAGTTTTACCAATTATAATATTATTATTTAATCTTAGAAAGGTTAAAAATTCTGAGGTTAAGATGACTTTAAATGAAGATAGGTTAATTAGTTTTGATGACAACAATAAATATGAACTATATTATGGACTACTTCAGGATGTTCAATTAGATGAAAAACATATAATTATTAAACCTATATCTGTTCCAGGTGGAAAGTTAAAGGACATATTGATACCAAGATATAAAATAACAACAGATAATGAAGAAGAGTTTTTTCAAGTACTAAAAGAAAAGGTCAAGGAGAAGGTAAGTGAAAGAGCTAAAATTATTTGTGATTATTCGCAATCTAGTGAGAATAAAATGCGAACTATATTAAAATATTCAGCTACAAAAGATGAAGTATTTAATTTGATGAAGAAGGAGTACTACTCCAATAAAAAGAATATATACTATTCTATTGCATTAGTTATACTGGGAATTATTGTATTTAATACAATGAAGTTAATGTCACTTTTGTTTCTAATATTAGCTGGATATTACTTATTTCAACCATATTTATCATTTAAGAAAAAGAATACAAGTACAAGCTCCATAAATATTCAATTTGATTTATGTAAGGATAAAAGAATTGGTATATTAAGTGAAGGTATAAATAAAGAAATACCCCTAACTTTGATAAAGGTAGTTAGTGATGAAGAAGATTATGTAAAGATCTTAATAGATATTATAGGAGGGGGAATTTATTATATTCCAAAAGAAAATATATCTGAAGGCTCTATTGAGGAGTTTGTTGGTAAGTTAAATAAGGTAAGGAAGTCAGGAAAAAGAAAGAGAACCCTATAATATATGAATTAAGGTAGGGGTTAATATAAGAATAAGTAAAAGCTATGAAATTGGGATTATATCCGTAATTCATAGCTTTTAAATTTAAGAATGAATTCAAATTATTTTTATAAGAATAATTCTAATAGATCTAAGGCTATAGAGTTTATTTATTATTAATTTTTTCTTCTAAATTAATAAAGTATTCTAATCGTTCCATTTTATCTAATAACTCTATCTCTAATGTATTTTTTTTATCTACTAATTCGCCTAATAACTGAAAATCACTTGAGGAAGCGGCCATTTCTTTATCAATATTTTCTAATTCACACTCTAAGCTTTCTATAAGTGGTGAAATTTTTTCGTATTCCAATTTTTCTTTATATGTGAATTTAATTGGTTTATCCGTACTTGAACTTTTCACTTGTAAAACTTCATTTATAGAGGTTACTTGGCTAAGATTAGATTTACTTTTATCAAGTGTAGAATCCAAGCATATATCTTTATTAAGTTGTGACTCTTTAAAGTCACAAAAATCCGAATAATTGCCAGTGTGCTCTAGTACGTAACCATTACCTTCAAAGGAGAAGATTCTTTCAGATGTTTTATCTAAGAAATACCTATCATGAGATACAGCGATTACTATACCATTAAAGTCTTCTATATAGTCTTCAAGTATTGTTAAAGTTTCTATATCAAGGTCATTTGTAGGTTCATCAAGTAAAAGTACATTTGGTGAAGCCATTAATATTTTAAGTAAGAATAACCTTCTTTTCTCTCCACCGGATAGTTTACTTATTGGAGTCCATTGACATTGAGGAGCAAATAAGAACTTTTCAAGCATTTGAGACGCAGAAATTTTACTTCCATCAGAAGTTTCTATAAATTCAGCAGATTCTTTTATGTACTCAATTACCCTTAAAGTTTCATCCATGTTGTATACATCCTGTGAAAAATATCCTATTTTAACTGTTTCACCTATGATTATTTCGCCACTATCAGCTTGGATATTACCACATATCAAGTTCATTAAAGTAGATTTACCCATACCATTTGGTCCAATAATACCAATTCTATCTTTTTTTCTAACTATATATGAGAAATTTTCAATTAACTTGTTACCTCCTAGAGATTTACATATATTGGTCAGTTCTATTATTTTATTACCAAGTCTACTATGAGCTGTGGATATTTCAACCTTATCTATGGTAGCAAGGGAAGCATCATTGTTTAGTTGATCAAATCTATCAATTCTGGCTTTTTGTTTTGTAGTACGAGCTTTAGCACCTTTTCTAATCCAAGCTAATTCACGTTTCAGCAAATTACTTTTTTTGTCTTCAGTAGTGGATTCCATTTGTTCTCTTTCTAGTTTCTTACCTAAAAACACGCTGTAGTTTCCAGAATAACTAAATAATCTACCTCTATCTAATTCAATAATTCTATTGGTGATTCTATCTAAAAAGTACCTATCATGGGTAATCATTAATAGGGCACCCTTTCTATTGTTTAAATAAGTTTCTAACCAAGATATACTTTCGTTATCCATGTGATTGGTAGGCTCATCTAAAATTAGCAAATCGCAAGGGGAAATTAATGAGGTAGCAAGAGCTACTCTTTTCTTTTGGCCACCAGATAAAGTTTTCATTTTTAATTTAAAATCAGTTATTCCTAGTTTAGTTAATATAGTTTTTGCTTGACTTTCTAAATTCCAAGCATCTAATTTATCCATGGACTCATTTAAGTCCATAAGTTTTTCGCTATTGGCAATATTACTAGGATCATTGTATAAGAGATCCATAACCTCTTCATATTCTCTTAAGGTTTTCATTAGAGGATTATCGCCTCTGAAAACCTGCTCAATTACCGTAGCTTCATCATGGAATAGTGGACTTTGAGATAAATACTCAATTTTAAGTCCATTTAGTTTTATTATACTACCTTCATCTAGAGATTCCATACCAGATAAAACCTTTAAAAGTGTTGATTTACCAGTACCATTTATTCCGATAACTCCTATTTTATCTCCTACATTAATTCCTAAGGAAATTTTATCAAAGAGAATTTTTTCGCTGTAACTTTTACTTATATTTTCAGCAGATAATAAGTTCATTATTTTAGTCCTTTCTATAATTAAAGTGAATTTAATTTTCTTATTTTTATAAATTATCTCATATAAGATTTATACTAATGGGCATAATTAGTTTATTAAGATATATTTATTTTAAACATAGAGAATCATTACATTATATTATAATGGTTATTAAATAATTATATATTAATATATAGGGTAATCATATAGAAATATATAGATTAACAGATATATGTTGCAATTAACTTTAATTAGTAAAGAGAGTGAATAGTTTTAATGGTGAAATTTACAATATGCATAAAAGCTATAGAAAGAAAGGCTTTTAAATAAAAACAAATAGAAATAAAAACAATATAGAGTAAAAAATTCGTCAAAACAAAAAATTTAAAATAAAAATCACATAAAACAAAACAGTAAAACGCCAATGAATTAAATTAATATTCATTGGCGTCTTATAAGATAATTGTATTTCTAGAATTCTCAGTTTCAGAATTTAACAGTGTCTCATTATGGTTATTATTTCCTCAACCAATTTGGAGGTAGATTAACATCTTCCTGCTCATATGGTCTTTCAAAAATAAGACTTTCAAAAACTAGTGCCATAATAACATCACCTCTTCTTTAAAGAGAATTTAGATTACGATATTATTATGGTTTTTAATGAGGAAAGTATTCGTGGTAACTTAATGAGTATATGGTTGAAATTTCATAAAATAAGCAATAATAAAAATAACTTTTAAATTTTCATTGTTACTTTTCTAATAGATGATAAAATAAATAGAGACAATAAATAGAGACAATAAATGAAACTACAAGGTTACACAAGGAGAATAATATGAAAAGTGTTTTTTTAGATACAGAAACTACAGGATTAAAACCAGGAAGAATTGTTCAGTTAACATATGTTGTTGAAGAAGATAAACAATTAGTAGGTTTTAAAAATTATTTTTTTAAAGTTGATTATGTTGAGCCTCAAGCAGAAAGAGTGCACGGCTTTAGTAAGGAAAAACTAGAAATATTATCAGAGGGTTTTGAATTTGCTGATCTTGCAGAGGAAATACAAGAGGATTTCGAAGGTGCCACATTAATTGCACATAATATTAATTTTGATAAAAAATTTATTGAGGCTGAATTCAACAGTATTTTCCAGTTAGATGGGTCTTCAAGTGAATTCTGTACAATGAAATATTTCGCAAAAATACTAAAAATACCTTCTAAAAGTGGAGCGGGTTACAAAAATCCTAAATTAGAAGAAGTGGTAGATTTTTACAATATAGATAGGATGAAGGTGCTAGAGAAGGCAAAATTATTATTTGGTTGTGAAGAGATAAGTTTTCATGATGCAAGATACGATACTGTAGCTATGTACATGTGCTGTTTGAAATCTAAAAACAGAACTAAAATAGATACAATATTTACTGATGAACCTTTAGATATGTTTAATTAAATATGATGAAAATTACTTAAAATATTAGAAAAGTATTTTCTCAAAATTTTATTAGGTACAAGAATATGCTAATAGGGCTCTGGGAAACACTTCTTTATATTTTTAATAGAAAAGGATGATTAAATGGGAAAATCTTTATTTATAACAGAAAAGCCATCAGTGGCTAAGGACTTTGCTAAGCTATTAAAGGTAAATGGGAAAAATGGTGATGGGTATATAGAATCAGATAGAGCTGTATTTACTTGGTGTGTAGGACATCTTGTAACTATGAGTTATCCAGAGGTCTATGATGAATCCCTTAAGAAGTGGACATTAGAAGCACTGCCATTTTTACCTAAGGATTATAAGTATGAGGTTATACCATCTGTTGCTAAACAATTTAATATAGTTAAGGGATTGCTTTTAAGAGATGATATAGATTCTATATATGTATGCACTGACTCAGGAAGGGAAGGAGAATACATATATAGACTTGTAGACCAGATGGTAGGGGTAAAAGGAAAGATTAAAAAAAGAGTATGGATAGATTCTCAAACAGAAGATGAAATTAAAAGAGGCATAAAAGAAGCAAAGGAATTAAGTTTTTATGACTCTCTTTCCGACTCAGCTTATCTTAGAGCAAAGGAAGATTATTTAGTTGGTATAAATTTTTCAAGAGTTTTAACATTACTACATGGCAGGGTTGTAAGTAATATTTTAAATGAGAAGTCAGTGGTTATTGCTGTAGGAAGAGTGATGTCCTGTGTTCTTGGAATGATAGTTGAAAGAGAACGGGAAGTTCAAAAGTTTCAAAAGACAGTTTTTTATAAGGTTTTAGGAGGTTTCAAAATAGATGATGAGAAGGTTTTCCAAGGTCAATGGAAGGCTATTGAGGGATCTAAATATTTTCAATCTCCAAAGCTATATAATGAGACAGGATTTACTAAAATACAATATGCTGAAGAATTAATTAAGTATTTAATTAATAAGGAAGGCGACCCTAAGGCATTTGTAGAGGAAGTAGTAAAAAAGATAGAAAAAAAGGCTGCACCACTGTTGTTCAACCTAGCAGAACTTCAAAATGAATGTGCAAAGAGGTTTAAAATAAATCCAGATCAAACATTAGTAAATGTGCAATCATTATATGAAAAGAAGATGCTAACATATCCGAGAACTGACGCTAGAGTGTTATCAACTGCTGTTGCTAAGGAAATAAATAAAAATTTATCTAAGCTATTAAAATTTAATGATAATAAGGTAATACATGGATTTACAGAAAAAATATTAAATAATAAATGGCATTCAAATTTAGCTAAAACTAAGTATGTAAATGATAGCAAGATTACAGATCACTATGCCATAATTCCAACGGGAGAAGGTATAGGTAGCTTTAAGAATTTAAAGCCCTTAGAAAAAGAAATATATTTATTGGTTCTAAGAAGATTTTTAGCTATATTCTATCCACAGGCTAAGTATAATACACTATCTATAACAAGTAATATAAATAATGAGAGATTTTTTACTATGGAAAAAGTATGTGTAGAGTTAGGATATTTGGAAATACTTAAGCCAGAAAAAAAAGATAAGGATGAAAAAGATGAAAATGAAAGCAAATTTCTAAATACTCTTAAGAAGGGTCAGATATTAGAAGTTAATGATTTAAGTGTAAAGGAGGGGGAGACATCTCCACCTAAAAGATATACTACAGGAACTATAATACTTGCAATGGAGAATGCGGGTAAACTTGTTGAAGATGAGGAACTTAGGGAACATATAAAAGGTTCTGGTATAGGAACAAGTGCCACGAGAGCAGAGATTCTTAAGAAGTTAGATAAGATTCAGTACATAACTGTTAACAATAAAACACAGGTTATTAATGCATCATTAAAGGGAGAAATAATTTATGAGGTATTAAATAAATCTGTTGCTGGACTTTTAAATCCTAAACTCACAGCAAGCTGGGAAAAAGGATTAAAACTAGTAGTAGATAAGGAAATAGAGAGTCATGAATTCATGGATAAGCTAGAGAAATATATAGAGAAAAATATTATTAAGGCTGAAAATCAAAATAATCTACCTATCTCTGAAATAGTAGGTAATATAACTGAAAGCAATAGATTAGAGTTAAACAAAATAAACAATAAAATTCAAAATAAGATTAAGGGAAATAGTAATGCAGATAATGCGGGGAGAAAATTAGAAATAATAGCAAAATGTCCTATATGTAAGTCAGGTGAAATTATAGCACATGACAAGGGATTTGGATGTAGTAATTGGAGAGTAGGATGCAAGTTTTTCATAGGGACCATAGCGGGGGTAACTATAGAAAGGTCTCAAGTAGATAAGCTAATAAAGCTAGGTAAGACTGATAAAATAAGTGGTTTCCTATCTAAGAAGGGAAATGCTTTTGAGGCTAGAATTATAATTAGAGATGATTCAGTGCAACTGGACTTTGATTAAGAAAATACTAGGAAGTTCTCAGTTGTATATAGATAAAAAGTGGGGAGTTTTTAAGTTATATCAAAAAAAAGAATATAAAAATTTTAAGTTTTTAGTGAAAAATTATGGCGTATAAACTATAATCTAGGTAAGACAATTTATAAAAATACTAGGGGGTAAATATTATGAGAATAAAACTTATAAATGACACATTAAAGAGCAAAAACTTACTAGTTCTTGGTGTATTTGAGGATTGCAATGCTAATCTATGCTGTGATAAGGTGAAAGTTATTTTATCACAATTAAAGGATAGTAATAGATTTAAAGGTACTTATGGAGAAATATATACTATTAACTGTATGGGAGAAACATCAAAAGAGGTTATTTTATTAGGATTGGGCAAAGCAGAGAAATTAACTGGGGATAAGGTTCAAAATCTTGCAGCTAAAGCACTGAAAAGAGCTAAAGAATTAAAGGTTAAGGCTTTAGATATAGCAGCATTTAAGGTTGAAGGATTATGTGAATTTAGAGTTTTAAGATCTATAGTACAAGGTCTTATGTTAGGTGACTACAGTTTTGATACATATAAATCTGAAAAAAGTGATTCAACAATTGAAGAAGTAAATATAAATGTATCTGATTTAGGACTTGAAGAAGGAAAAGCACAACAAGCATTAAAAGAGGGTATGTCTTTAGCTGTAAATACAATGTTTGCTAGAGATCTTGTGAATGAGCCTTCTAACATTTTAACTCCTACTGAGTTATCAGAAAGAGCTAAGACTCAAGGAATACAATCAGGATTTGAAGTTGAAGTATTTGATAAAGAAAAAATATCTGAACTTGGTATGAGGGCATTTTTAGCAGTAGGTCAGGCTTCATATAATGAGCCTAAATTTATTGTTATGAGATATGTAGGTAATCCAGGAAACAGAGAAGAAATAGTAGGATTTGTAGGTAAGGGATTAACATTTGATAGTGGTGGATATTCATTAAAGCAATCAGGTGGAATGCAGGATATGAAATCAGATATGGCAGGTGCGGCAGCAGTTATAGGTGCAATGTCTTCTATAGCTGAAATGAAGTTAGAAGTTAACGTTGTAGCTGTTATAGCATCTTGTGAGAATTTAATTTCTGGTGGTGGATATAAGCCAGGGGACGTAATAAAATCTATGGCTGGAAAAACAATAGAAGTTGTTAACACTGATTGTGAAGGAAGATTAACTTTAGTAGATGCACTTCATTATATTATAAGCAATGAAAAAGTAAGTAAAGTAATTGATATAGCTACATTAACAGGAGCAGTTTTCAGTGCCTTAGGTAAGATTACTACAGGGGTATTAGCTAACAATGATGAATTCTATAATAGTTTAGAATCAGCATCTAAAAAAGCTGGAGAAAAGATTTGGAGATTACCTACATTTGAAGAGTATAAAGAATGTAATCACTCAGATATAGCAGATTTGCACAACCAAGGTATTGGTGGAGCAGGAACAATTACTGCAGGTTTATTCCTTGGAGAATTCGTTGGAGAAACACCATGGATTCACTTAGATATAGCTGGAACAGGTTGGGGAAACATAGTTTCAGATTGTCAAGTTAAGGGTGGAACTGGGGTAGGAGTTAGAACTTTGTACCACTTAGCTAAAAATGAAGTAGATCATAAGTGCTCTACTTGTAAATAATTTGTTAGAAAATTAAAATATGGGTAATTATATAGCAATACCTATTATTAAATATTAAAATAATATAGTTTAAATATATTTATACGATTATATATTGGATAGTTGAGCAAATTAGATCACTAGTTAATAAATCTAACTACCATCAGTAATATTTTAAATATTGAGAATGGTTTTGAAAAAATATTTTAAATATGAAGTTAGTTTTAAAATAAAACAAGAAGGCTTAATTGCCTTCTTGTTTTATTTTAATCAATTATAAGAATTCAAATTATAACTTAGAAAAGTTATAGGTATAATGTATTGAGTATATATATTGATTTTTAATCTTAAAAACAGTATACTCAAATTAGTATGGAAAAATTTTATAAAAGGGGGTAGTTATCTAGTATTTTAGATAGCGAAAATCATATGAAAATAAATAGTATTATAGATTCTTTAAAGGATGAACTTATAAATTCTACTTGTGAAATAGTTAAAATTAAAAGTCTTGAGGATAAAGCTAAAGAAGGAATGCCTTTTGGAGAAGGGGTTGCAAAATCTCTTGAATATGCTTTAAATTTATCAAAAGAATTAGGATTTAAAACAGTAAATTTAGATGGATATGTTGCGTATGCAGAGTATGGTGAGGGTGCAGAGTATGTAGCTGCATTAGGACATTTAGATGTAGTACCAGAGGGAGATGGATGGATATATCCACCTTATAGTGCTGAGATACATGATGGTAAGATATGGGGAAGAGGAACAGTAGATGATAAGGGACCAATTATTGCAGCATTATATGGATTAAAAGCAATAAAGGAATCTGGACTTGAAATTTCAAAAAGAATAAGAATTATATTTGGTGCTAATGAAGAAACAGGAAGTGCAGATATAGAACATTACTTAGCTAATGAAGAAGTACCAGTGGCAGCTTTTACACCAGATGCTAATTATCCAATAATAAATGGTGAAAAGGGATTAACAGGATTTCATTTAGTAAAAGATTTTACTAAGAAGTGCTGTTGTGAATATAAAATAAAATCTATTAAAGGCGGGAGCGCTGGAAACATGGTTCCAGATTACTGTGAAGCAATAATAGAAACTACTAAGATGAATATAATTAAAGAAAAGTTAAGTCAGTTTATAAATAAAACAAGCTTTGATATCTCTGTGGAAGAGATAGAAAATGGTGTTATAGTAAAATCAGTTGGATTCTCAGCGCATGGTAGTACTCCGCAACTAGGCAAAAATGCTATTATGCAGTTGATGGCCTTTTTAGGGGAATTAGACTTAGCATGTTGTGATATAAAACAATATATTGATTTTATGAATGAGCATATAGGATTTGATTGTTATGGAGAAAAATTCGGTATCTTCTTAGAGGATGAAGTTTCAGGAAAACTTTCATTTAATTTTGGTATGATAGACTTAAATGAAGAAAGAGCCATAGCAACTTTAAATTTAAGATACCCAGTAACATTTAAGTTAGAAGATATGATGACTCCATTTAATAAGACTATTGAAGGAAAAGGATTTAGAGTGGAAAATTTCTCTAGTCAAGAACCTTTATATTTCTCACCAGAACATTCACTAGTAAAATCTTTACAGAAGGTTTATACTGAACAAACTGGAGAAGAGGCTAAATTAGTTTCAATAGGCGGCGGAACCTATGCAAAAGAGATGCCTAATACTGTTGCCTTCGGACCTATGTTCCCAGGTGACACTGATGTGGTTCATCAACCAAATGAATATATAGAAATTGAAAAACTTATAAAGAATGCTAAAATATATGGTCACGCATTATATGAATTAGCAAAATAATACTTTTGTATAATTAAAAATTTAATATACAATGGGCTTAGCTTTTATAGAAGTATTAAATTTCAAATTAAAGCTAAGCCTAATTTATTGGTTTAGTAAGTAAAATAATATGGTTAATAAAAATATTATACTTTGGAGAGATTAAAATGAAGATTATAGATATAAAAGTTGGAGAAATAGACTTACCTTTGAGTAAGTCATATAAAAGAGGATGTCTAACCATAGATAAATCAGAAGAAGTAGTGGTTAAAATATTTACTGATTGTGGTGAAATAGGGCTAGGAAGTGCTGTTGCAACACCGAATATTACAGGAGAAACAAAGGAAAGTATAGTTGGAACAATAAAATATTTAAAGTCATTAATAATTGGACAAAAAGTTGAGAATATAGAAGGTATAATGAAAATTGTTAATAAGGCCATAATGTATAACAATAGTGCAAAAGCTGCTATAGATATAGCACTGTATGACTTAATGGGCAAGAGATATGGTGTACCTTTATATAAATTATTAGGGGGTCATCAAAACAGTATATCAACTAGTAGGACTATTAACTTCTCTAGTACTGAAGAAATGGTAACAAAATCCTTAGAGGCAGTTATGGATGGATATAGTAGTTTAAAATTAAAGGTTGGGTATGATGTAAGTACAGATGTACAAAGAATAACCTCAATAAGAAAGGCTGTTAGAAAAGGTATAAACATCAGGATTGATGCCAATCAGGGATGGAGGCCAAAGGAAGCAGTTAAAATAATTAGGACTTTAGAGGATCTTGGACTGGATATGGACTTTATAGAACAACCAGTAAAAGCATGGGATATAGAAGGACTTAGATATGTAACACATAATGTATCAACAGAAATTTTAGCAGATGAATCAGTATTGGGCCCTCCAAGTGCTTTTAAAGTAATAAAAGATAATGTGGCAGATTTAATAAGCATTAAACTTATGAAGACTGGAGGTTTGCATAACGCTATAAAAATATATGATATGGCAGATACTACAGACATAAGAACTATGATGGGCTGTATGTATGAAAGTAAGATAGGTATAACAGCAGCTGCATCTTTAGCTGTTGCAAAGATGAATATGATTAAAAGCGATTTAGATACTATGTTTACCTATGAAAGTGATCATATTATTGGTGGGGTAAAAATATCAGGAGACACAATAACTTTGCCAGAAAAACCAGGTTTAGGAATTGAAGAGATAATAGGGTTTAAAGAAATCATATGTTAAATTTAACTTATAGGGCTTATATGTAAAGTAACCTATCAGTTTGTTTAAAGAAATCATATATTAAATTTAACTTTGAAATTTTAATAGCTTATTATATAATTACTCATAGAAAATAAATTAAAGAGGGTGAAAATTTGACTAATATGGATTTTGAAAAAGATTTACAGCAGAAAATTGACTTTGAGGTGGAAACTGAGAAACTAAATCAAGTCATAGATATAATAGCTAAAGAAATTTTGATTTTAGTAGAAAAAAGAAAAGAATTTGCAACTTATATAGTTGATTATAGAAAGAAATTTATTGAAGAATATAAAGATGATGAAGATAGATTAATGGAATTCTTTGACCATGAAAGATATGTAAAGGAAGAGGCCTATAAGAGTATTGATAGGAAACTAAAAGAGCTTACAATATTAAAGCCAATTCCTTACTTTGGAAAAATTGAATTCTCAGAAGAAGATTTTGGCATAGATACAATTTATATAGGAAGATTTGGAGTGGTACCACAGGATGGATTAGAACCTGTAGTTATAGATTGGAGAGCACCGGTATCATCTTTATTTTATGAGGGTAGATTAGGACATGTTAAATACACAGCTCCAGCAGGAGAGATATTTGTAAATATCTTAGCTAAGAGGCAATATATTATAAAAAATGAAGAGTTAAAAGGTATGTTTAACTCTGATATGGATATTAAAGATGATATTCTTCAGATGGTTTTAAGCAAAAATGCGGGAGAAAAATTAAAAGATATCATAATGACTATACAAAAAGAGCAGGATGATATCATAAGAGATGGACAATATAAGGTAGTTGTTGTAGATGGGGTTGCAGGAAGTGGAAAGACTACTATAGCACTTCATAGAGTTGCATATTTACTTTATAATCATAGAAAACAATTAGAAGATAATGTACTAATAATAGGGCCTAATAAAATATTTATGGAGTATATATCAAGTGTATTACCAACATTAGGTGAGACAGGGGTTAAACAAAGTACTTATAAAGAGTTAGGTGAATATATTTTAGGTTTAGAAGTAATGCCATATAAAGAGTACATGGAATCAATATTAAATGGAGATAAAGAAATCTTAGATGACGTAACTCACAAAACATCTG
Source organism: Clostridium sp. (assembly GCA_036657335.1). Classification (GTDB taxonomy): domain Bacteria; phylum Bacillota; class Clostridia; order Clostridiales; family Clostridiaceae; genus Clostridium_D. The sequence continues at coordinate 17,556 of JAVXGR010000019.1, forward strand.
ATTTGTTCATATCTCAATTAGATAATCTTATTATGAAGCTAGAAGAAAATTTCTTTAAATTACAAGATATAATATTTGAAGAAAAGGTAGTAATAACATCACAAGAATTAATGGAGCTCTTTAAAGTTCATTATAAACATATGCCTTTATTTAAAAGAAGCAAAAAAATTAAGAGAATTGTATTTAGTAGGTTAAAAGATAGAAGAGATGAAATCGTAAGAGAAATTAATGAAGCATATAAAAAAGAAGAAGAAAAATTAACCCCAGAAGAGTTGGAATTACAAGGTACAGATTTAGAGTATAAAAGGAAGAATGAAATTAGGGATGTAATCAGAAAGTTGATGGATATAAAGAAGGACTTAGGATTTATTAATAGTCCTAATATTATTAGTATATATAAGGACTTTAACAATAATAAAGATTTTATATTAGATGATTTAGCTGCAATAATATATTTAAAGGTAAAACTTGAAGGATATAAATTAGAAGAACAGATTAAGCACTTAGTAGTTGACGAAGCACAAGATCTTTCTAAGCTTCAATTATTAGTATTAAGAGAAATAACAAAGTGTAATTCAATGACAATATTAGGTGATAAAAATCAAAGGATTATACCAACTAATGATGAAATAGCCTTTGTAAATTTAAAAAACATATATACAGGCGTTGTGGTTTCTAACTATAAGCTTAATAAGAGCTATAGAAGTACAAAGGAAATTATGGAGTATGCTAATAGCATATTAAAGGATGATAACATTATTCCTTTAGTTAGAAGTGGAGAACCTGTAATAGAGCAAAATATAGATTCTAAAGAGAATTTAAAAGAATCTTTACTTAAAAAAATTATGGATTTTAAAGAAAAAGGCTACGATAGCATAGGCATAATAGGAAAAAATATTGAGCAATGCAAGGAAATTCATAACATGTTAAAGAGTAATATCAATATTAGGCTCTTAGATAATGAGAATTTAATTTATGAAAGTGGAATGATAGTTATTCCATCTTATTATGCTAAGGGGTTAGAATTTGATGCGGTTATAGCTATTGAGGAAGATGTAGAGAAGGATGTAAGAGAAGAAAGAAAGTTAAGATATGTTATGGCAACAAGAGCATTACATGAGTTATGTGTGTATAAAACCAAATAAAACCAAATATAATTAAAACTAATCCTAAAAGCTTATTTTAGGATTAGTTTTCTTACTATATTTTCAATAAAATATGAATCATATAAGTCTTTTCAACCTAATTATAAGATATATACTGTGCAAATAAAAATATAAAGCATGTACCTTAGCAAGAAAGTAAATTTTTTTCTATAGTTATAGACTTAAAAATAAATTACATTTATTAATTACATAGTCAAAAATATCATTTACTTTATTAAAATCCATAGCAGGAATAAAATAACTTTCAAGCTTATCATGTGCTTCTTTACAGTCAGTTAAAATTTCCAAGCCTTTATTTAAGATGTAGTAAAAATCCTGACTAGAAGAAACTATTTTATATTGATTTTCTTTTAAAAATTCTTGATTCATGTAATCACTCATGTATAGGTGAGTACCTTCAAAGTCTAAATTAGTTAGGGCGTTGGTAGTAACTAATGCTGTATTTAATTCTGGAATAAGGAGATGTTCTAAGTTATCTGGAATTAGTGGATTATGAAGACTGATTATATCTACTCCTCTTTTCAAAGCTTCCTTGGCTAAAAATTGTAAGATATAATTTTTACCAGTTCCCGGAGCCCCTTCTAATACAAAAACATTTTTATAGTCTTTTACTAGATCCTTTATATAAGTTACTATGCCATTAGGAGTAAACCCGGTAGCAAAAAGATGTCTATTTTTACCTGGTATACTTATTGCAAGGGGAAGAATTTGATTTTTAAGTTCCTCTTGTAATAGGTTAAGTTTGTTTAGATTTATAGCATTGTAATTTAAAACCTTCCAATCATTATATATAAATTTAGAAGCAGAGATATATTTATATACTCTTTGGAAATTACGATTAATATAAGTTGTAGTTTCTACAATCTCATCCTTGTGATCTTTTAAAAGATTTTCATCCCAACAGTTACCAAAGTTAAGAATTTCATCAATAACGCCAGGTGTTATAGGATCAGTTATATGTGGAGATGTTCCATCTAAAATTGCAATCTTAAGCTCCATAACAACCACCCCGTCTAAGGAGGTATTATCAGAAGAACAATGATGATATTCTACTTCATAACCCTTTTCAATGTAATACTCTCCAACCTTTTTCATAAATGAAGATTTTCCTGTACCTGGACCGCCTTTGATGCAGAATATTCTGTTAGCTTCCTCTGTATTTAATATATACTTAAAATAATTTAAAAATCCATCTGGTGTATTGGCACCAGGAAAATAATGTTTCGCTTTAATAGCCAAATTAAATCACACTCCTTTGTTACGCTTATATATTATATTCCTTTAATTACAATAAGTTGAACTAAAAGTAAAATATTTATAAAAGATTTTTTAGGCTAATTGCAATAACAAATTAAACAGATTTCTAATTATGACCAAATTCCTCACGGTTATCTATTTTGTTTGGGTTCTCGGAGATATTTTTATCAAGTTTATTCTCGTGTTTTTATAATCTTTTGCTTAGCATTTCTAGGGAGTTTTTTTATTAGTTCAAGTTTATTTTAAAAGAGCTCTTAAATAAAAAACCCCTTAAATTTAAAAATAAAACTTAAGGAGTTATAAAATATATTGAGTTAATTTGAAAATTTAAGATATTCCTAAAAAGTCTCTATCAACTGTTATTATTGCATTATATTCAGGATAGAATTTTTTAAGCTCTAAATTAATGTTTTCAACAAGATCATCTTCAGCTGTAAGAGTCAAAGGTATATCCGCATCTACAACTATATCAAAGATAATATTTTTAATATCTCCTTCACCCACAACTCTAAAGTCATGCATAGATTTAATATCAGGAAAATTATTAAGTATACTCATAGTTAAAGTATTAGCTGCCTGCACTTCTTCGCAATCAGTATTTATAGGGTCCATATGAATTACAAGAGTTAAGTTAAGCTCTCTAGAAATTTGTCTTTCAGCCTTATCAATAACTTCGTGTATTTTTACAATAGGAGAATTTATAGGAACTTCAGCATGTATTGTAGCAATACATCTTCCAGGTCCATAATTATGAATTATTAAATCATGAACTCCACTTATATATTGATATTCAAGAAGCTTATTTCTTATTGAAGTTACTAATTCAGGTTCTGGTGCTGCACCTAATAGAGGATCAAGTGTATCTTTTATTAGGCTAATACCAGAGTAAATAATAAATAGAGCAACACATATGCCTATGTACCCATCTATAGGAAATGAAATCCAATTAGAAAGTAATAGGGATGAAGCAACTACACTAGAAGTAATAACGTCAGCAAAAGCATCCTTAGATGCAGCTTTTAATGCTTGAGAATTAATTTTATTTCCTAAAAATACGTTAAATTTACCCATCCATATTTTTATTAGTATAGATAAAGTTAATAAAGAAAATATTATCAAATTAAAACTTATTGGTTCAGGATTTATAATTCTATTAAAGGAGCTTTTTATAAATTGAATTCCAACAAGCAACACAAGGAATGATACAATCAGTGCAGATATATATTCAATACGTCCATGTCCAAAGGGATGTTCTTTATCTGGTGGTTTAGATGATAATTTAAATCCTAATATGGTAATTAATGAAGAGGCAGAATCTGAAAGGTTATTAAAGGCATCAGCAGTAACTGCAATACTACCAGAAATAATACCAATAGATAATTTCACTAAAAATAATATTAAGTTTAATATTAGACCTACTGTACCACCCAAGTATCCATAGGAGTTTCTTACTATTCTATTAGATACATTGTCATGATTTTTAATGAATCGAGTAACTAGAAAATTTGATAACAAGTAATATCACCTACTTAGTTTATAATTTATTTTAATATATATTATAAGTCTTATAGCTGTGAATGTATACGTAGAAAAATAATGTAAATGCTATGGTATAAAAGTTTAGTGATTAATTGGATTTTAAAAGGGTGAAAAATATGGTAAGCTAGTATTATAAAATCAGTGAATTCAGAGGGGGAAATTATGAGTAATCAACTAAAATTTGCACAAGAGTTAGTAGATTTTCTATATGAAAGTCCAACAGCATTTCATGCTGTTAAAAATGTTAAAAGTTCACTTGTTCAAGGTGGATTTGAAGAATTAGAAGATGGTTGTAAATGGGGGCTTAAAAAAGGTGGGAAATATTTTGTAACTAAAAATGGTTCTGCTATAACAGCATTTACTGTAGGAACTGGTGAAATAGAAGAGGAAGGATTTAAGATTGTAGGAGCACATACTGACTCACCTGGATTTAGGGTTAAGCCTAATCCTGAGATGATAGTAGAGAAAACTTATGTGAGATTAAATACAGAATCTTATGGAGGTCCTATATTAAGTACATGGATGGATAGACCACTTGCAATAGCAGGAAGAGTTATGCTTAAATCCCAGGATATATTCAATCCTATAACAAAACTAGTAAATATAAATAAACCAATTCTTATTATACCTAATATTGCTATTCATATGAATAGAGATATGAATAAGGGCATTGAGCTTAATAAACAAAAAGATATGTTACCGGTATTAGGATTGGTAAACCATGAATTAGAAAATGATAACTATTTATTAAAGACAATAGCAAGAGAGCTTAGGATTACAGAAAGTGATATTATAGATTTTGACTTATTCTTATATGAATATGATAAGGGAAGTATAATTGGTTTGAATAAGGAGTTTATATCATCATCAAGATTAGATGATCTTCAAATGGTTCATGCTGGAATTGAGGCTATTAAGACAGCTGATACTTCTAAATCTACAAGTGTTATGGTTTGTTTTGATAATGAAGAGGTAGGAAGTGCAACTAAGCAAGGTGCAGATTCACAGATGCTTTCTAATATTTTAGAGAGAATAACATTAAGCTTAGGGAAAGGAAGAGAAGAATTTTTTAGAACTTTAGCTAAATCATTTATGGTGTCTGCTGATAATGCCCATGCTGTACATCCAGCAGCTCCAGAAAAGCACGACCCAGTAATTAGACCATTAATAAATAAAGGACCTGTAATAAAGATTAATGCGGATCAAAGCTATACTACGGATTCACACTCAGATGCTATATTTGAAATGCTTTGTAAAAAAGCTGGGGTATCAGTACAGAAGTTTGTTAATCGTTCAGATGTAAGAGGAGGTTCTACAATAGGGCCAATTTCATCAACACACTTAGATATTCCTTCTGTAGACATAGGAAATCCTACACTCTCAATGCACTCTATAAGAGAGCTTGCAGGAGTTAAGGATCACATAGATGTATACAGAGTGTTCTTGGAATTATTTAGTATATAAAGATTTAAATATATTTAATTAATCATATTTCGCTAAAGTTTTTATAGGTGATTATAAATAAAAAACAATAAAAATAGATGTATCATTTTAAAAGTGATACATCTATTTTTTTTCTGGAAAAATATATGATTTCAAGGGGTTATAGCTATTTTAATAGGTAAAAAGTATATAGAATTTATAGGACAAATTATAAAAAATATAAAAAATAAAGTTTAACTAATAAATTTAAGATAAATGGTAAACAATAACTTAGTAAATATAAAATATGAAGGGGTGACAACAGTTAAAGAATATCTATAAATATA
>JAVXGR010000020.1:0-23227 GCA_036657335.1 Clostridium sp.
TAGCTTTTAGCAAAATCGGACACATTGAACAGGGAATTAAACAAGATTTATAGATTTTTATAGATTTTTGGCAACGGTTAACTATGTTCGGAAAAATAATTGATATTGGATCCATGTCTGTCTTTATTAATCTAGAAGATGGCAGAATAATTGATGTGGCTTTAAATACCCTTCCACAGGATTCTAAAATTGGGGATAGGGTAAGTGTAGATACTTCAAGTCATTCAGCTATATCTAATAGTAAAACTATGAATTTTCTTTAAAAATGTGGCTCTAAATATATAATTTAGAGCCACATTAAATAATTATTTCAATGTATTTACGGACTTACTCATAGCATTCATCACACCGGTAAATAATTCATTGTATTTATTTGAATTTGCTATGTACTCTTCTGCAGTACCATTTTCTAAATTTTCTACAAAATCTAAATCTATTGGCATTTCACTTAATAATTCAAGACCTAAATACTTAGCTTGTTCCTCAGCTGTTTTTTTACTAAATACTCTTATTCTTTCATCACATTTACCACAGGTTACATAGGACATATTCTCAACTACCCCTAATGTATTCATGTTTAATTTTTTAGCCATTGTTACTAACTTCTTAACTATCATGGTAACCATGTCTTGTGGTGTTGAAACCATTACAACTCCTGTAATTGGAGTGTTCTGCATTATTGTAAGTGCTATATCACCTGTACCTGGAGGCATATCAATTAATAAATAGTCTAATTCTCCCCAAACTGTATCTACATACATTTGATTTAAAACTCCATTTATAACTGGACCTCTCCATATTACTGGATCTTCTTCATTTTGTATTAGAAGATTTAAGGAAATTACCTTTATTCCTGTTTTACTTTCTACTGGTATAAATTTAACTTCTTCCCCTTCTGGTTCCATTAAAGCTCTTTCATTATTTATTCCAAAGAATCTTGGCATAGATGGACCTGTTATATCAGCATCTAATACTCCAACTTTGTGCCCCTGTTGACTTAACTTTATGGCTAAGATACCTGTGACTGTAGATTTACCCACTCCACCTTTACCACTCATAACTCCAATAATATTTTTTATTTTTCCATGTTTAGGTAGCATGACAGTACAAGTACTTTCTTTTGAACAACTACCATTTTGTGCACAACTTGAACATTTATCACTCATTTCTTTCCCTCCTAATATTTAGAAATCCGTTGGTTTCTCTGTACTTATCTTTGTATCCCAAGATCCTGACTCATACTTACAAGATACATAGTAAATTTGTTCTTTTACCTTATTTTCTTTAGATATAAATATTTTAGCCTTATATACGTCACTCTTATATCCCTCTGTAATAACATTTACTAATGTATCGTATTCTTTTCCCTTTTGAACTAATTCACAATTTTTAAATTCTGATTTCAATTTACTATCAAATGTAAGTAGTTCTGTTGATAATATAAACTTTGAAATCCCCAAATCATTGGAAATATCAACACCTACGCTACCAATCTCCCCATTCTCTTCTTTACCCTTTATTAAGTCCTTTTTAATGGTTTCTATTATACTGCCATAATAAATCTGTTCAAAATATTTTGGCTTTCTTATATTAGAAAAATGTTTTAATACATCATTGTCTAATCTTGATGATACTATATAACTTTTATTATCTCCATAGAAATTAGCACCGTCCTCTTTATCAATACCCGCTATATAATTATAGCTATGAACTACTGCACCTTTTTCATATATTTCAAAAATGTAATCAGGCTCTAAATTGCTTTGCTCTGATACTTCTTTTCCAGATGCTAGAATATCATACATTTGTTTTATTGCTTGGAGATCAGTTAAAACAAATTTAAATCCCTTATCTCTGGTGCTCTGTATTATAATTTTCTTTGCATTTCCCTCTTTTATGTATTCAAAGTCTGAGTTTTTTAATCCTAATTTTATTTTTATTGACTCTGATGCACCACACCCAGACATAAATATAGAAATTATTATGGATAACAATATTACAACTATCCTCTTTAACACAATTTAATCCTCCACCTATTTAACTACTTTTTCTTCTTAGTTTATGTATATTATATAATCCAATACCAAAAATCAAAGTAAAAATAGCTATAAACTGAGATGTAGATAACATCCCTATATTCCCTCTTGGATCCACTCTCAGATACTCCACTATAAACCTACCTATACTATAAATAATAAAATATAATCCTACTAACTGACCATCCTTATGTTCCTTATTTTTATCATACCATATCAAAAAGGCTGCTAAACAAAACCCAAATATAGCTGAATATATCTGTGTTGGATGTCTATGTACTCCAGCATCTACAAATGGTGAGTTCTTAAATTCTATTCCAAAGGGCAATGTTGTTGGTCCACCATAGCAACATCCTGCAAGTAAACATCCTATTCTACCAAATCCCTGTGCAAGTGGTATTGATGGAATAACTAAATCAAGTACATTTAAAGTATCCCATTTTTGCTTCCTACAGTACATCCATATTACTATAGTCCCTGAAATAATAGCTCCATAGATTACAAAACCATAGCCCATATTCTCCAGTGTAAGTGGTCTGCCTATAAGCTCCTTAAAATCTGTAACTATATATAATAACTTTCCACCCAAAAGTCCAGATAAAATAGTTATTATAGTCATGTTCCAAATTTTATCTTCATCATAACCATAACTGGCTCTTCTTTTGTCAAGTAATATTATAGCTGCTATTATGCCTATAGCTATCATTAAACCATACCCCTTAACGCTTATACCCAATATATTAAACAATTCTGGTTTCATCTCTTTCCTCCCTTAAATAAACCTGAGTTTAAAATACCCTATCCATGTATACCTATACCTTTGCTTTTCCACAAAGAATATATTCAAATAATAAAAGAAGCATTAAGCTTCTTTCATTAAAATATTCTCCTTTAAATTATAATACTTATAGTCTCTTAAATCAAATGTATTACTTATTGTTCAGAGATGAATAATAAATTATTTTAACTAGACATTTTTTCCAAAAATTATTTTATCCACAATTTATTTTTATTTTAAAATTTTACCCCCTGTAAATCTCCAGCAGCTTTCACTTTTTCGCCATTTTTCTGGATAGCTTTACGTTCATTAATCATACTTTTATTCTATAAATTCTTTAGTGTAAGATTAATATTAAGTTCCTCTAAATATTCCTGAATATCCTGTTTTATTTTAAATTGGCTTATAATACTATAAAATTTACTTAACACCCTTAAAACCCCACTCTGTCTAACTCCACCTAGTGCATACATCTCCAATAGATTTGCATATTTTTGCCAATGCAATTCTTTTATCAGACCCTTTAAGTTTATTTATAGAGTTTAACTTTGAAACTGTTTCCCTTCTTATTGTTCATCATATTTAAAAGATTTTAGTACCATACCAATTTGCTTCTCTGCCTCTTTTTCACTTGTTCTACTATCATAGTTAAACTTCAGCTTAATTAAGACTTGATTTTTTTCAATACAATACTGTTTAACTACATTTCCATGAAACTCTATTGGCTCCTCATTTTTTTCTAAAAATCTATCCATGTCATTTGGTATGTTCTTAACCGTTATTATTCCTCTTATGCTTTCATCCAAAGAAATTATTTCAGCCTTATATAATATGTCTTCATTATCTAAAGGTACTTCTTTTATGTTCCAATTATATGGCGTTGAAAATTCTAGTTTATTATTTAAAACCGATTTATAAGTCATTGTCGTTCCCTTAGTAACTTGAGCAAAGGATGCTTGTTGCAATTTATTATGAAATGTTATTTCCATTACAAATAACATTACCATAAACAATGCTAAGCAAATTATTGTACCAGCTTTTTTTCTATCTACTACTATTAGCCTCATAATTATACCACTCTCCCCTACACTTCAACTATATCATCACAATTTAACTCTCCTGACAATATATGATTTCTATACTTATTTATTCTATAAACATAAATTAAAGTGAATTTGAATTTACCACTGTATTGTATAAACTATAAATATGCCTCTAAATCCAAGATTCAGAGGCATATTTATATTATTATAAAAAGACTAATCGATTTATTATTCTATAGATTCACATCTTAAGAAATCAAATTTCCCAATATTACATTTATATTTTTATTGACAATCCTTCTTTTTCATTGGTATTACCACTGTTGAGTTTTTATAATCATAAAACATAATCCAATATCCCTTATCTTCTTTATTCTTGCAAGGTATCCAAGTCACAAAACCTGTTTTACCACCAAATGGTTGATCATTTTTACTTTTACTTCCTGGTATTCCATATACTAAATACTTTAATTTTTTCTTTTTATCCATCTTCATTCCAAATATGAAATGTCCATTTTTAACTATATAAGAATGATAACATGCCATAGGATAGTATAAGACCACATGTTTATCATAATTGCACATATTATGAAGTTCTTCAATATCTCTAACTGTAACCTTTTTCCACTTACAATTAAGTATTTCATCCTCTAACTCGGAAAAATCATCACAGTCCTCTACTACACCCCTAAAATACTGCTCTGTAGCCCCCAAAGATGCCTCATCTTCATAGAAGTAGTTAGATGATACATCATGATTCATATCCTCTTTAGCTCTCTCCATAGTTGCCCTATCATCCTCATCTAATAAAAGATGTTTTGGAATATTTTCTTTTTCATAGTGATAAACTGATTTTTCCTCTATTACATCTTCTATTATTTCAGCTTCCTTAACATCCATTGTTGAGTTTTTGTTTTGGAGCTCAACTCTGTTATCTGATTTTATTGTATATTCTTTAACTTCTTCAACTTCAACTTCATTATCTATAAAAATATCTTTATTTTCCCCTTCAACTATTATTGCATCACCCTTCTCAGCTCTACTCTTGCTCTTGCTTATCTCTATTCTTTCTTCATATGCATCGAAAGCATTGCCTTCTTGGCCTCTCTTTTCCTCTTCTTTGTTTATAAGAATCTCATAGTTTTGCCAAGATTTAGGTGGAACCGATGCATTAAATCCAGCCATAACTCCTATTACATTATTATCAACTAACTTAAGAATCGATGCCCCTGTAACTGATTCCATAGACATTGAAACACCACCAATATTCTCTGAATCATAATCATAAGAAACCTCAACTTTTCCTGATTCATCAAAATTTAGTTTACCAAGATTTATCATTTTCTTATTATCCTTATTAGCACAAACTAAGGCCATGTAATATGGTTGCATTTTAGGATTTATGTTCTGTACATAATAAGAAACCTTACATTTTCCATGATTCTTTTCTAACTTTACATATCCCGATGGAGTTTCCTCTCTATCTAATGTATATCCTCTTTCTTCTTCCTGTAAAATAATAAAGAATCTAGAGTAATTTTTTTTAGGTGTCAATTTATTACCTCCTAATATACGTATTCCCTATAATATATGAGCAAAATTTTTAAAAGTGAACAAATAAATTAATTTTATTTATTCATATAAAAAAGTCACTAATATTATATTTATTAGTGACTTGAAATATGACTCTTTTAAATTATATATGTATATTAATGATAGTAAATCAAAATCCTACTTTGAATCATCCACATAAGAATTTTGTTATTCTACTACAGATTCATGAGATACAGTTGAGAAGCTATTTAAATCGTATATACAATCAGATAATATACCAAACTCTTGTATACTTAAAGTTTCCCCTCTTCTTTTAGGATCTATATTGGCATTTTTAAAAGCCTTCTCTAAGGTGTCTCTATCTAATCCAATATTCTTCATGGTGTTCCATAAAGTCTTTCTTCTCATATTGAATGACTCTCTAACCACTCTAAAGAATAACTTTTCATCCTTAACATTAATTCTAGGTTTTTCTAATTTATCCAACCTAATTACTATAGAATCTACCTTAGGCTTTGGAACAAATGCAGTACAAGGTACATTTCTAACAATGATTGCATCACAATAATATTGTACTAATAGTGATAATGCACCATAATCTTTGGTTCCTGGTCCTGCTGCTATTCTCACAGCAACTTCCTTTTGAATCATAATTGTTAAAAACTTAAAGTTTATTTCTTTGGTTAAAAACATAGCTATTATAGGTGTTGTAACATAATATGGTAAATTAGCTACAACCTTAACTGATTCTTCACCTGCTATAATTTCTTCGTAATTAACCTTTAATGCATCCCTATTAATTAATTCTAAGTTATCATAAGAAGATAATTCTGTTTCTAATATTGGGATAAGTCTACTATCTAATTCTATTGCACAAACTCTTTTAGCTTTATCTAATAACTCCCTAGTTAAAGTTCCTACCCCTGGACCTATTTCTATAACAAAGTCCTCTTTTGTAATTTTCGATGAATCAACTATATCATCTAAAACTGAATCATCTATTAAAAAGTTCTGACCTAAACTTTTTGTAAATTTAAAATCGTACTTTTTAACTATTTCGCTAGTCCATTTGCTCATACTTTGTCTCCTTATTTATCTTATTTATTGCCTTTATAAATTCTTCTTTTGTTACTCCATAATTATTTAATCTAGTTATGAGTTGCATTGTATTCCCATATCCTATTCCTAGCTCTTTACCTAATAAATGTCTTCTTTCCTTTGCTTCTGGCATGCCTGTTAATGAAAAAAATACCATATCATCTATTTTAAAATACTCTCTTTTTTCCGATATATTACACTTTGCTCTTTGTAAAGATTTTAATATAACTTCCGGAGATGCATTCTCCACTCCAATATTCCCATCTTTTAAACCTTCTTGCTTAGATATATAAGCATGTTTAACCTGTGGAATACGTTTAGATATTATGTTTCTTATTTTCTCTCCTGCAAAATCAGGATCCGTAAAAACTATTACGCCACATCTTTTTTGTGCTTCTCTTATTTTATCAATTACTCTAGCATTAATACCAAAGCCACCAACAGCTATAATTTCTGCATCTACCGCTCTCTTAACAGCAGTTATATCATCTCTACCCTCAACTACTATAACTTCCTTTATCATTTTTTCCTCCAAATCCTTCATAAATAAATTTCAAGTCATTATTCGCCTTAATCTAACTGTATAATGCTTTTGTATTTATATTTATAAACCCTTCATAATAATCTTTCAATAAAATTTTATAATCTATTATATGCATTTAAATTAAGTTTCTGCATCCACATTTTTCTTTAATATAGAATATATAAAGTTTCTAAATTAACATTCTTTTTTAAAACCTACACATTATTCTACTGTTACTTAATTATCTATTTATTATACTACTTAATTTTAAAAATAAAAACTTTAAATTGAGTATATATTATTATTAAAAACTTCAAATAACAACTTAATTATACAATTGCATATGTTTTAGTTAAGCTTCTAGCTCTAAATTTTCCTTTACTATAGAATATTTAAGTTGCATAAATTAGCTTTTTTCAAACCCTGTATGCATATTAATTTATGAGCAAAATAAAAAGGAGCTAATGCTCCTTTTTATTTTATCAACACTATATGATAATTTTTATTCACATCTACTTTATGATGTATACTTTAACTTTCTTACGTCCCCAATTACAGCTTTCATTATAGCTACTTAAGAAAACATCTATTATATTTCCTTTAATTGCTCCACCTGTATCCTCGGCAATAGCATAGCCATAACCCTCTACATAAACCTTAGTTCCCAGTGGTATTACTGATGGGTCTACTGCAATTGTGCTATATCCGCCTGGATTTCTTGTAGCAACTGTTCCTGTTGCTGTAATAGCTCTACTTGATCCTATCAAAGGATTATAAGCTGTAGCTTCACAATCAAGTACCTTAGAGTAATTGAACTTTGTCTGTGAACTACCTCTTGAGGGTCTATATACTCCTAATGTTCCTAAAGCAATTAGTTGCTTAACCGGTTCTTTTTTAATTTCATCATTTATTACTTCTCTTGAAACTTCCATACCATCTTCATAAGTTATTCTAGATGAAATTAGTCTTTCACCATATTTACCTTCTTGAACCACTTCTTCTGTTCCTTGTTCAAGTTCATCTGTTTTGTTATATTCCTTCTCAAAGGCTACTTCATGAATTTCGTCTATTACATCTTGCTTAACTCGAGTTATTTTAACACTTAAACCAGCTATAATTTCTTCTTCTAAACCTGGTTCTATTTTGTCAAGCTCATCCATTATTATGCCTTCAACTTGAAGTACTTGGTCAATGTTATCTTCTGCTGTTAATACCTCTATTTCTTCATTATCTACGAGCACTTTTACCTTGACGGCTCTCTTTATGTCTATTACATCTCCGTCTTTGATTTCACTGTCCAAATTGACAGATATCTTGTCTTTCTTTCCAACCTCTATACCCTTTGCATCTAATACTTCTTTTAGATTGCTTTTTAAAGTTGTTATCTGCATAACTTCGTTATTCACTGATACAGTTATTATTTTTCTCATGTTAAAAACTACTGCTGTTACTATAATCAACATAGCAGTAACTACCAGTGCAGCCTTTGGTATAGTGGAAAAAAACCTGGATGAATTTTCGTTGGTTGCATTCCTCATAACCTTACCTCCCTTTACGAGTCTATCTTATTATAGCTTAAAGATATATATAAGTCAAATCAAAGGCTTAATAGCTCTATTTTAGCTGTTTAATCTAAGTTAATGCCTTTAACTATACAATACGACTGTTAGACATTTGCAAGGGTGTTTTACGAGTCAAAATCTATTGTTTAATATTAGTATATGACAGACTTATAGGCTTAATTACTATATCTTAAAAAGTCTTTTTGTATTTTCAATTGTAGCACCTTCTACATCTTCAATATTTATATTTTTTATTTCTGCAATAGCCTCTATTACATACTTTATATAATCCGATCTATTTCTTTTCCCCCTATGAGGTACTGGTGCCATATAAGGTGCATCTGTTTCTACCAAAAGTCTATCCAAAGGAACTATTTCTACTACTTCTACTATTTTCTTGGCATTTTTAAAGGTTATAACACCTGTTATTCCTATGTAATATCCCAGTTTCATACATTCTCTGGCAAATTCTACACTTCCAGAAAAACAATGAACTACCCCTATTACTTCTGGATATTCCTTCATTATTTCAAGTGTATCTCCATGGGCATCCCTGTCATGTATAACAACGGGAAGCTTTGTCAGTTTTGCCAGTTCCATTTGCTTTCTAAATGCATTTTGCTGAATCTCTTTTGACGGATTTTCGTCCCAATAATAATCAAGCCCTATCTCTCCTATTGCCTTTACCTTTTCATTCTTTGATAAGTCTGTGAGCTTTTGTAAATTTTCTATTGTCATGTCTTCTGCATCACTGGGATGAATTCCCACAGCTGCATAAATAAATTCATGTTTCAATGCAAGTTCTACAGAATCAACAGCCCCTTGCATTGAAGCTCCACAATTCAGTATACCAACCACACCATTTTTCTTAAGTTCCTTAAGAATCTCTTCTCTATCCTCATTAAAGCTTTCATCGTCATAGTGAGAATGTGAATCAAAAATCATTTTAATTCCTCCTACTTACATAACTTATTCTTAACTTACAATAATTATAATATACATAGTCCTATGATTTCTCAAATCAAGTTATTATTTTAATTCTTTACTGGCTAATTCTAATATTATTTTTTAACTAAACTGTACATCAAACTAATTTATTTTTTCTTCTACTAGCTTAGATATATTTAAGGAATATGTTTTCTAAATTAATAGTAACTATATTTTTTAATTTTATACTTAAATGGATACATAATTATTTAGCTTCAATATGTACATAATTATTTAGCTTCAATATGTACATAGCTATTTAACTTTGTAAGTATAGCTAGTATCTACTTCTTCGATATACTTACAAAGTGTATTTAACAAGACACAGTTATATAAATTACACGCCTTTAAAGTGTATTTAAATCACTGTGCCTTTTTATTATCTTACAATACTTCCTGTTGGCAGTTTACCTGGGTCTGCTAAAATTAGCTGACTATCATTATTTGTTGATGCTGCTAGTATCATTCCTTGAGATAATTCACCTCTTAAAGTTACAGGTTTTAAATTAGCAACTAGTACTACATATTTACCCACTAACTCTTCTGGCTTATAATGACATGCAATTCCAGAAACCACCTGTCTTATCTCCCCATCTAAGTCAACCTTAAGTTTCAAAAGTTTTTTAGCCTTTTTAATTGGCTCACACTCTAAAACCTTCACAACTCTCAAATCAATTTTCTCGAAATCTTCTATAGTTATTTCCTCTTTAATAGGAATCATTTCTTGTTTTTCTTCCTCTGTAGATTCTTCTGTTGCCTCTCTTATCTTTTTTTGCTCTTCAGCAATTTTTCCTAATTCCTCTAACTTCTTATCTACATCTATTCTAGGAAATATCACTCCAACCTTATTAACTTTTTCCCCTGCTTGTGTTCCATCAAATGAAGCTAAGCTATTCCAAGTTGTTAAACTTACATTTAATTGTTCATTTATACGCTCACTAGTTCTCGGTAAAAATGCTGATACTAAAACAGATACAAATCTTAAAGTTTCTGCTAAGTTATAAAGTACAGTGGCTAATCTATCCTGTTTATCTTCTTCCCTCCCAAGTACCCATGGTTGAGTTTCATCTATATATTTATTCGTTCTTCTAATCAAAGTCCAAATATGATCTAATGCATATGGCACCTTTAATTCATTTATTGCATTTTCAACCTTTTTAGGCGTTTCCAATGCTAATTTAATTAACTCATCATCAATATCCTCTTTAACTACTGGTGCTGGAATATTACCTTGAAAATATTTATCAACCATTGTAACTGTTCTTGAAACTAAGTTTCCTAAATCATTAGCTAAATCTGAATTAGTCTTTTTAATAAATATTTCATTACTAAATATGCCATCAGCTCCAAATGGAATTTCGTGTAGTAGGTAATACCTTACTGCATCCACTCCAAAATGATTTACTAACATTACTGGATCCACAATATTACCCTTAGACTTAGACATTTTACCGCCTTCAAGCATTAACCATCCATGTCCGAATACCTGTTTTGGAAGTGGCAAATCTAAAGCCATAAGCATTATTGGCCAATAAATAGTATGGAATCTTAAAATGTCCTTTCCTATTAGATGTACATCTGCTGGCCAGTATTTTTCCATTGTGTTTTCTTCCGTATTATATGCACCTAAAGCACTGATATAGTTTGAAAGTGCATCTATCCAAACGTAGACAACATGGCCTTTATCAAACTCTACTGGAATTCCCCAGTTAAATGATGTTCTTGAAACACATAGATCTTGTAATCCAGGTTTTAAGAAGTTATTTAACATCTCATTTTTTCTTGATTCTGGTTGAATAAATTCTGGATTATTCTCAATATATTCAATTAGTCTATCTGCATATTTAGACATCTTAAAGAAATAAGATTCTTCCTTAGCCCTTTCTACAAGTCTTCCACAATCCGGACACTTTCCATCTACAGCTTGAGTATCTGTCCAAAAAGATTCACATGGTGTGCAATATAATCCCTCATATGAACTTTTGTATATGTCACCTTGATCATACAATTTTTTAAAAATAGCCTTTACAGAGTCCATATGATATTTATCTGTAGTTCTTATGAATTTATCATAACTTACATCCATAAGACTCCAAAGATCTTTTATATCTGCTACCACCTCATCTACATAAACCTTTGGTGTAACCCCCTTTGCCTCTGCTGCTCTTTGAATTTTTTGTCCATGCTCATCTGAGCCTGTTAAGAACATTACATCATAGCCTGTTAATCTCTTAAATCTTGCAACAGCATCAGCTGCAACAGTTGTATAGGTATTTCCTATATGTAGTTTAGCTGATGGATAGTATATAGGTGTAGTAATGTAATATGGTTTTTTACACATATCTTAATCCTCCTTGTATAATAATGTATTTCTCAAAATATTTTTTATTAAAAAAGCCTCTAAGCTTAATAGCTTAGAGGCATGTATTACGCGTTACCACTCTAATTCATTCTTATTTCACAATAAAAATCTTATAAGGTAAAATATGTTATCGAAGTAGTATACTTCAATTTAAAAATGTTTCACCTTCCAATATAACGGTTGATACCGAAACACCTTAAATATATTAAACTAGTCTTAACTACACATTGTTTAATATTGTTCATGTGTTTTGCTCAGAGGCCATCTTCACAAAGTCTTTTATCGCTAGTTTTCACCTGTCCTAGCTCTCTTTGGATAACTTTATTTGCTACTATTCTCTTCATAGCGTTTACTATTATTTAATTTAAATCAACTAAAATATTATCTTTAGCTTTACAACTTATTATATGTTTTTTTCTAATATATTATACTTAATTCTAAATTCTAATACTCTTTAAATTTAAATCAATAAAATATCTTTAATTAAATTAATTTTCACTTTAACTTATTTTTGTTTTTTTGTCAAGGTTATATCGGAATTAACTTTACTGTACAATAAAATTACTCTTCAATGCATTCTTAACATTACTGAAACTAATTAATCTAGTGTATTTATGTGCTAATAATATACTCTACTGCTTACAGAGTAAAATAAATAAACTTTTTTTATTTATTATGTATATTATTCTTCAAATAGTTAATAATATTAATACATATATGATCCCCCTAATTATATATGTATCCCCCATTTAGCATTTATAGTGCTAAAGCCCTACTTGAGTGACCTCGGGTAGGGCTTTCTTTATATTATCTAAAGCTTACGCAACATTTTCTAATTCTTTTTCCTTCTTCTTTCTTAAAAAACCCCATTTAGTTTCTGCTGTGATTAATCCAATTAGAATAAATGCACATCCTACTACCATCTTAACTGTAAATAGTTCCCCCAATATTATAACTGATGCAATAGCACCAAAGACACTCTCTAATGATAATATTATGGCCGCATGTGTAGATGTGGTATATTTTTGTGCTATGTTTTGAACTATATACGCCACCATAGTACTAACAGCTCCTAAATAAACTACAGCTACCCATCCTACTACAGGCACATTAGTTGGCATTGGATCACCTGATATAATTACAGCTCCTATAGAAAGCACTGTAGCCGTTGCCATTTGCAATATTGTTATTATTATAGGATCTGTCTTTTCTGTAAAATATTCTACTACTATAATATATAGTGCAAAAAAAACAGCACAAAGTATTGTTAATCCATCCCCCAAAAGTTGTCCACCTTTCAAAGAAGCTCCTCCATTTAAGCTTAATAATCCCATACCTAATAAACATATAAATGTAGCTATAAATGTATAATTATCTGGTCTCTTTTTCTTCACAAACCAATAAAAAAATGGAACCATTACTACATTTAATCCTGTTAAAAAAGCTTGTTTTCCAGGCGTTGTATAGTTAAGTCCTATTGTTTGAGTAGTGAAGGCTAAAAATAAAACTAAGCCTACTACGATACCTGCTTTTAAATCCTGCTTTTTTATATTTTTCAGCTTATTAAAAAATATAATTGCTAACAATATAAATGCCACTCCAAATCTAATAGCCATAGTGTAATATGTTGTTATACCGTTGCTTAAAGATAAATCCGTTGCAACAAATCCGAATCCCCAAATTACAGCACAAAATAATAATGCTAAATCTGCCATAACCGTTTTTTTCTTTGTGTTTTCCATGTTTAAGCCACCCCGTCTTTTGAAATTTCACTTTATTTTATCTCATTCATGAATTAATCAATATTGTATTATGACTTTATCCTTGAATTGTTTTATTTTATTGGATATAAATATATTATCCATAATGAGAATATCCACCTGTTTATTTTATTATATAGTTTTTACATTGTCACTATATTTTTACACAAAAACCTAATTAATATTTTTCCAAAACTTTTTTTCATGTTTTTTATAATTAAACTAAAATTAAAATTCTAGTAAAGGTTTTCTATGATGTATATAATTAAGACTCTATTTTAGAGTCTTAATTATATCTCACCCAATATATGTAATCATACCCCATATCCACTTATTAAACCGTGATTTTTATTTAATACAAATTAATTCCTTAGAACTATTAGTTAATATCTCAACACCATGTTTTTTTACAACTACGGTATCTTCAATTCTAACTCCGCCCCAATCTGGTATGTAAATACCGGGTTCAACTGTTACAATACAGTTTTCTTCAAATATCCTATTACCTGAATAACTTATAAAAGGTTGTTCATGAAGCTCTAATCCTACTCCATGCCCTATTCCTGAATAATAGTATTCAATATACTTTTCTGAAGCTAATCTTGCTAAGTCATCAGGAACTTTAGTTGATACTCCTGTTCTTATAGACTTTTGAGCATCTTCTTGTGCCTTTTTAACAGCATTGTATACGTCTAACTGTTTTTCATTTGGTGTACCCATAATAATTGTTCTTGTCATATCAGAACGATACCCCTTATACATAGCACCGTAGTCAAATAATAAGAAATCCCCATTTTCTATTACCTTATCTCCTGGCTTACCATGTAAAAGAGATGATTTAGCCCCCGAAATTAAAATAGTATCAAAAGCAAGTCCATCAGCACCCTCTTTTTTCATATAATATTCTAATTCTAAAGCAACTTTTTTCTCTGTCATTCCTACTTTAACAAAATCAAGTATTTTACTGAAAGCCTTATCCGCTATTACAGCAGCTTTTCTTGTACACTGAATTTCTTCTTCATCCTTAACATATCTAAGTTCTTCAACAATTCCTTCAACTGGAACTAATTCTACAGACGTTAATTTACTTCTTAGCTTCTCGTATAAGGCAAAACTTACATTTTCTTTTTCAAAAGCAATTTTTGATATATTATTTTCTTCAGCTATATAATCTACTGACATTTCCAATGTATTTCCTGGTCTTGCCCATTTTTCAACTATAAAACCTATACATTCCTTCTCTGCTTGTTCAGTATATCTACCATCTGTTATTATATATTCTTTACTTGGTGTTATAAACAAATAAGCATCTGAATCTGTAAAACCACTAATATATCTAACATTAGGAACCTTACTTATGAAAAATCCATCTATCCCCTTGTTTCTCATTTCTTCTCTTAATCTATTTAATCTATTCATTGGTATCCACCCACAGTATTTTAAATTTTCCCTGTATTATTCTATCTTTAATCCTACTTTAGACATCTCTTTTGATTTTTTTGCACATGCTAACATACCTTGAATAATAGCATTTCTCATACCACACTTTTCAAGTTCTACTACTGCATCTATTGTTGTACCACCTGGAGAACAAACCATGTCTTTTAATTCTGCTGGATGTTTTCCTGTCTCAAGTATCATTTTTGCAGTACCCAAAACTGCTTGAGAAGCCATTTTATATGAACTTGCACGAGTTAATCCAAGTGCAACGCCTGCATCAGCCATGGCTTCTATAACCATGCACACATAGGCTGGAGATGATCCACTTATAGCCACAACTGCATCTATAAAGCTTTCTTTAAGTATTTCTACTCTACCAAAACTTTCATATATGTTTTTAACTTCTTCTAATTCTTCATCACTTACATTTCTATTAGGACATAAGGCTGACATAGCTTCCGATACTAAAGCTGGTGTATTTGGCATAGTTCTAACCAATTTTATACCTTTTTCAAAACAATGCTCTATTTCAGCAATTGTAACTCCAGCCATTATACTTACAATTATACAATCCCTTTTCACCTTTGATTTTATTTCATCTGCAACTATAGGGAAAATATTAGGTTTAACGGATAATATTAGTATATCCGCTTCTGCCACTACCTCTAAATTTGATTTAGTAGTCCTAACTCCTAATTCCTTTTCAGCGACATCTAAAGATGGCTGATATAAATCAGAAATAATTATGTTCTGGTTTGAAACTATATTAGACTTAATAATTCCACCCATCATTGCTCTTCCCATATTTCCACAACCTATAAAACCTATGATTTTATCCATATAAAAATCCTCCTAATTAAATGCCAAGGATATTTCCATACCCTTGGCACTATTTTTTTCCACACATTATATTTTTATAAACCTATTGTAACTATATTGAGATAAAAACCTCAAAAATCATTTTACTTAAAATATATTAACTTTAATATTAACAACAAGAAGTTATTTCTTCTGTTTCTTGCTCTGTTCTATTTATGATTTCATCTTGTAATACTTTGTTTAAGTTACAGAAGTAATCACTATATCCAGCAACACGAACTATTAAATCTTTATATTCATCTGGATTTTCTTGAGCCTTCATTAATGTTTTTCTATCAACAACATTAAATTGAATGTGATGTCCACCCATTTTAAAGTATGATCTTACTAATTTAACAATATTATTTAATCCATCTTCACCAGCAACAACACCTGGAGTGAATTTTTGGTTTAATAATGTACCACCAGTTTTCACATGGTCCATTTTAGAAGCAGATTTAATAACAGCTGTTGGGCCATTTCTATCAGCATTCTTAGATGGTGATATACCCTCTGAAGTTGGTAGGGCAGCTTTTCTTCCATCTGCACTAGCACCCATTACTTTACCGAAGTAAACATGACAAGTTGTTGGAAGCATGTCTATTCTATAAGTTCCACCATTTACTGTTGGTCTTCCATCTACAGATTTTTGATACATATTAAATATTTCTTTCATTATATCATCTGCATAGTCGTCATCATTACCATATTTAGGTGTATTGTTAGATACCAAACTGAAAATATCATTGTGCCCTTCAAAGTTATCTTCTAAGGCTTTCATTAATTCAGTTAATGTAAAGTTTTTATTATCAAATACATTATATTTAATAGAAGCTAAGGAATCTGTTATTGTTCCTATACCAACACCTTGAATATATTTAACATTATATCTAGCTCCACCAGCGTTATAATCCCTAGCATTAGTTATACAGTCATCAATAACAACTGACATAAATGGTGAAGGCATCATTGTAGCATAAATTCTTTCAATTAATTGGTTACCTTCAATTTTTATATTAATAAAATAGTTAACTTGTTTTGTATAAGCTTCAAATAATTCTTCATAAGTTTTGAAATCTTCTACAGTACCAGTTTTTAACCCTAATTGTTTTTTAGTCCTTGAGTCATAACCATTATTTAATGTTAGTTCTAGTATTTTAGGTAAGTTGAAATATCCTGTTAAAGCATAACATTCTTTACCAAATGCTCCAGTTTCAACACATCCACTAGTACCGCCACATCTAGCATCCTCTATACTTTTACCAACCCTTAACATTTCTTCTATTACAGTTTCAACGTTAAACATTGATGGTTGTCCAAATCCAGTTCTAACAATTTTAGCAGCTCTCTTAATGAAGCTATCTGGATTTAATCTGCTTACTTGGATATTAGAACTTGGTTGTAATAATCTCATTTCTTCTATAACATCTAAAATCATGAATGTTACATCATTAACTGCATCCTTACCTTCTTTAGTAACACCACCTAAGTTAATGTTACAGAAATCAGTATAAGTTCCACTCTCTTCTAAAGTAATACCTACTTTAGGTGGAGCTGGTTGATTGTTAAACTTAACCCAGAAACATTCTAATAGTTCTGTAGCTTGCTCATCTGTTAATGTTCCAGCTTCAGATTCTTTTTTGTAGAATGGATATAAATGACTATCTAATCTACCTGGACTAAATGAATCCCAAGTATTTAACTCTATTGTTACACCAAGGTGTATAAACCAATACATTTGTAATGATTCAGCAAAGGTTCTTGGAGCATTTGATGGTACCCATCTACAAGTTTCTGCTATTTTTAATAATTCTGCTTTTCTTTGTGGACATTCTTCTTTACTAGCTAATTCTTCCGCTAAATCTGCATGTCTATTAGCAAATATAATTAATCCATCACAAACAATATCCATAGCTTTTAATTGTGCTTCTTTATCATAAGCTTTTAAATCATTTATAAAATCTAATTTCGCTATTTCTTGTGCTATTTGAGCTTTATAATCTAAGAATCCATTTTTGTAAATTTTATCTCCACAAACAGCATGTCCTGGTGATCTTTGCTCCATGAACTCAGTAATTACACCAGCTTCATATAAATTATTCCACTCTGGAGTCATTCTATCAAGTATTATCTTTCTTAAAGCTCTATTTTCCCAATAAGGAATTATTTCTTCTTTTTGAAATTTCTTTTTCTCTTCATTAACTCTAAAAGATATTTTTTCACGTTTATTCATTACATCAAAATCTTCTAAAGTATGACAACATAATTCTGGGTAGTTAGGTGTTGCAGCTGGTGCTGAACCCTTTTCTCCTACTATTAATTCGCCATCATTAATACATATAGTCTTGTTTTCCATAACATGTTTGAATGTTAATGCTCTCAAAATCGGTGTTGGAACTGTTCCTTGATACATCTTGTAGGCTTCAGTAACATATTTAGCTCTTTCTAAACAAATATATGGATCTGCACTTACGCTTTGAGCCCTTAATTTTTTTACTCTTTCTGTCATCATAATAAATTACCCCCCAATTTTTACTTTTAAACCGACATTTTTGAAAATCTTTGATAATTCATTCATTCTCTCATTTGATGGTTCTTTAATTTCCTTTAGTTTTACTTCCATATCTAACCTTTTATATTTATCCATACCCATTTTATGATACGGCAAAAGATTTACTTGAATTATATTTAGGTCTTTTAATAATTCTGCAGCTTTTTTTAATTCTTCTTCATCATCATTTATTCCTGGTATTATAGGCATTCTTATAAATATATTTTTACCTAAATCTGATAGTTTCTTAAGATTTTCAAGAATCAACTCATTAGATACCGATGTATATAGTTTGTGTTTATCACTATTCATGTGTTTTAAATCATATAAAAATAGATCTGTGTAATCTACTATTTTCTCAAATTTATCCCAAGATACATACCCACAAGTATCTATTGTTGTATGGATATCTCTTTTCTTACATTTCTTCAGGACTTCTCTTATAAAATCTGCTTGAATAAGTGGCTCTCCCCCTGAGAAAGTTACTCCCCCATTTGATTCACCATAGAATATTTCATCCTTTATTACCTCTTTAAATAAATCATCTACAGATATCTCTTTTCCTTTAATAGTCCTTGCTTCATTTATACAATATTTCGAACATTCAGAGCAAAATTCACAAGCAGATACATCATATTCTAGCTTTCCATTTACAATAGCCAAAGCATTATTAGGACAATGCTTTACGCAGTTTCCACAAGCTGTACACTTTTCTTCCCAGTGCATTACCTCTGGCTTTAACCTTTGACTTTCTGGATTATGACACCACCAACAATTAAGTGGACATCCTTTAAAAAATACTGTTGTTCGTATGCCTGGACCATCATGAATTGAATATTTTTGGATATTAATAATTGTGGCCTTCATCCCCATCATCCTTTTTATATATTAATTTTGCTTATTAACTATATTATCTGTATTAAAAGCATTAGGCGTGTGTACTGTTAATATTTTAACCATCTTATTAGTTTGATTTGACCAATTATGAAACAGTTTAGAATCATAATGTGCCGAATCTCCTGGATATAATTCATATTTATCGTTTCCTACTAATAATGTCAAAACGCCTTCTAATACGTATACAAATTCCTCACCATTATGCTGATATGTTGATATACTTTCTTTCTCAATAGCTGCTGCTGGCAGTATTTCTATAATTCTAGGTAATAATTTTTTATTCTCCATATCATTGGTTAAATGATATGTAATAAACTTTGAATTTACAACCTGAAAAACTTCCTTCTCATAACTTCTTAATATGGGTTTTTTACTTTCCTTTGGTATTACAAAGAAATAAGATAAATCTACTTCTAAAACTGAAGCAATCTTTTCTAATGAATCAATTGCTATGGTAGTCATTCCTCTTTCAAGCTGTGATAGAAATCCGATAGACAAGTCAGTCATAGCACTCATTTCTTTTAATGTCATTTTTTCATTAGTTCTAAGCTCTTTTATTTTTAATCCTATATCTGATGCCATCTTTATTCCCTTCTACCCTTATTTGATTTTTCAAAATATTTATATTATTATTATACTACTAACTTCATGAAAAAATCTACTGTTTTTTTGTTTTAATTGTTGTAAAAATGAAATTTTTTTTTCTACGCTGAAACCTTTTAATCATTATAGGTATTTCTCAAAATTTATAGAATATTTCACTTTAATATTTTTATCAATATATACCTTAAAATCATACTATGTATTTATATAACATTTTATAAAAGGAGATACACTCTATATGTATACAGAAAACCAAACTTGCAAAAATGATTTACAAAATACTCTTCCACATAAATCATCTAATGTTAATAATCATAAAAAAAATGACTTTTCCATATCTACATCTTATAAAGATGATTTTGAATCTTTAATCCACTCTCTTAAAATTGCCATCGATCAAATCAACTGCTCTGATTACAGCAAAAAATCCTTAGGGAGATTCAAGGAAAGAGTTGAAAGAATATTAAGCGATATTAAGGATTGATTATAATATATTTTTTTTATAAATATCCGCTTTTTCTTTATTAAAAATATAAAATTCTTCTTCATTGCAAATATAACATTTGCCCTTATTATACCTATGCTTTATACTTTGTTATCTACTTCATGTTATAAAAATCCCCATTCTACTAATGGGGATTTAGAATACTTTATCTGTATCTGTATATTAATTAGGAACTACCTTTTCAAGAGCATTAGATATATTGCAATATAATAAGTCTGCATCCATCATTTCTTTTCCAACTAAACTTTTATAAACTTTTAAGGCGTCATAGTATTGACCTCTCTCCAAATATAAATTTCCTCTTAGAAATGTACCTCTATTTTTAAGTTCTTCATTAGAATTTTCTAAGAGAAAAAACCTATTTATATATTCTTCAGCATATTTAAAATTTCTGATTTTGAAATTCATAAGAGCTATTTGATATAAAATATTTCCCAAATCTGCTTCTATATTATTTTTCTCCATGAATTCATATGCCTCATTCATATATTTAAGAGATACACCGTACTGTTCCATATTGTAACAGCATATTGATATTCTATACATAGCATTAAACTTACTCTTTATGTTATCATTGTTATTTTCTGAATCAATATAACTTTTGTAATGCTCTGCTGCATTTTTATAATCTTTATTGCTAAAATATTCATCAGCTAGCTTTTCTTCCACCTTCACTAAAACATCATTAAAATTATGTTTACTGCATACTTCTATTATTTTCTTATACTCTTCAGAATTTTTGCCATCATTACTTTTATTTATGCTATCTTCACACTGACTTCTCAAATATTCTTCCCTTGGCATTAATAAATCTTTTATACCTAAATTTAACCCTACACCCTGTTTTTCAGAAAACCTATTTATATTGTCCACCAATATACTTGCTGTAACTGTAGATAATGGTATCTTTCCCCGCTCAATTAAGCTAATTAAATTAGAGGAAACCTTATTATCAGCTAACTCTTTCTGTGAAATATCTAATAATTTTCTAAAATATCTAACTCGTTCTCCTATAGTCAATACTTTCATAATAGCACCCCTAAACTTTTTTTATAAATCCCCTAAAATAAAATACCCTTTATAATAATAACGTTTATAATCAATATAAAGTTTCAAAAATACAAGTTTTTTTACTAATTCACGTTAAAAATTTATTTTTCCTTATATAATAACTTTTATTGTATTTGTTTTTATATATTAATTAATTACATTATATTTTTCTTGCAAATTTTTTCTATTATTATTACTATAATATTATTTTAGCCAAGTTAACTGCCATTATAATGGCTATAAAATCTGCAAATAACGCAGCCCATAATGTATGTCTAATATTTTTTATTTTTACAGAGCCATAGTATACTGATAAGGTATAAAATATAGTTTCTGTTCCTCCCATTATAATTGAAGATACCAATCCAATATATGTATCCGCACCATATTTAGTTATAGTCTCTGTAAATATTCCCAAAGCTCCACTACCTGAAAGTGGCTTAATCACTACCAAAGGCAGTACCTCTGCTGGTAATCCTATAATGTTAGTTACAGGAGAAAGAAAATTTATAAAGTATTCTAAGATCCTAGATTCCCTTATTATAGCAACGGCTAAAAGCATTGCTAAGAGATATGGAAATATTCTAAGACATATAGTTAACCCCTCTTTTGCTCCTTCTACAAAAACTTCATAGACCTTAACACCCTTTAATAGCCCATATATAACTATACCTCCTATTAATATAGGAATTATTCCTGACATTAAATATTCCAAAGTGATCTTTATATCTAACATTAAATCTCCCCCTTAATCAATTAAAAATATTTCTGTAATAGCTTACAAAATAATACCCCACAAATTGCTGCCGTAACCGTAGATATTATAGCTGGCAATATCATCATTGCTGGATTACTAGAGTTACAAGCAGCTCTTATGGATATTACTGTAGTTGGAACTAATTGAATACATGCAGTGTTTAAAACTAAAAATATGGCCATATCATCTGTAGCCCTATCCTTATGAGGATTTAGCCTTTGCATCTCCTCTAAAGCTTTAATTCCAGCTGGAGTTGCTGCATTTGATAATCCCATAATATTTGCTGTCAAGTTCATGATAATTGCTTCCATAGCTACTTTTGACTTTCCTTCTCCTTTAAATATTAAATTTAATATAGGTCTTAAAACCCTTGCTAACTTTTCTGTTAGTCCACTTTTATATGCTATCTTCATTACTCCACACCATAAGCACATCATCCCACATAGTTTTATTATGAGTTCAACAGCTGAGGATGTTGAATTAACAATTCCTTGTGAAACTATTTCTATCCTCCCAGTAAAGATTGCAAATATCACCCCTATTCCTATAAGGAAAAACCATACTTTATTTATCATTTAAATCCCCTCCTATAATTGGTAAATCAGATTATATAGTCTTATTTAATAATTATATGAAAGACTTTTAAATTTAATTTACAATATTATCCTTGTTAAGTAATTATTTTAATGATAGGATTTAATATTGTAATTAACTTTTAGGAGGGTGACAACAGTTAAAGAATATCTATAAATATTTATAAAAATGTATTGACTTTTTATAGATATGGTTATATAATCTTATTGAGGTGATAAGTTATGAAGTATTACTCAATAGGAGAGTTTGCAGAAAAGATAGGCAAAACA
>JAVXGR010000021.1:0-23180 GCA_036657335.1 Clostridium sp.
GATATTTATAGATATTCTTTAACTGTTGTCACCCTTCTCTTTGCTAAATACAGTTGTTCTTTCTACAAATTTAAATAATAAATTTTCATCAAACTCTTCTATATTATTTGCCTTTTCTATAATTCTAATAAACTGCTTGGCTTTATATATCTGAAGCTCATTTCCGCTTTTCTCTAATTCTCGCCATTGGTTGATAACGTACTCTTTATTTTCAACTATAGCATTGTAGGCATTTATAAAAATCTTATATATTACTTCATCATCTAAATGTTTATTATTACATCCTTTTTCACCTTTAGTCACATATTTATTATTACATCTCCAAACTCTTCTTCTTTTAAGTTCATTTGTAGAGTTCCATACCTTCTGATCCTAATTTTAAAATGACTAGACTTTTTACAAGATTAACCGTAAAGGAAATTAGTTCAATTTGTTATTGCAATTTGTTATTGCAATTTGTCAAATTAATCTTTATATACTATTGCATAATATATTCCAATTCTACTTTGTATTCTAATTACGTAGCTCATCTATTAATGATTATTGTTTAATAATTCCTCTTGTTTTATACTGAATAAAGATATAAAATAGATTTATTATTTTATTTTACAAAATATTATAGATTTATTATTTTATTTTACAAAAGATTAAAGGAGTTGACCCTATGGCGTTAAAATCCGATAAATATATTTATCTAGTCTTCTCAAAAACTGGGACACTACTTTCTAAGGCTATACTTAATATAACAAAAAATTATTACTCTCATGTATCCCTTAGTTTAGATTCAAGTTTAACTGAAATGTATTCATTCGGAAGGATAAATCCTGATAATCCCCTCTTTGGTGGACTTATACGAGAAAATATATACAATGGTGTTTTTAAAAACTTTACTAATAGTGAGTGTATAGTATATAAAGTTAAAATTTCAAATTACCAGTTTTATAAATTACAAAAAGAAATCAATACCTTTTTATCAGAACAATCAAAGTATAAATATAACATATTAGGTCTTGTTCTTCTACTGATGGACAAGCCTCTTAAGAGAAAATATTACTATTTCTGTTCTCAATTTGTTTCAGAACTTCTAATTAAAAGCTCAATTTATAAATCTGACAAGCCTGCTGAGCTTATATCTCCAAATGATTTAATGCTTTCAATAAATAATAAGGAATTTATATACGAGGGGCTAGTTCATTCTTATGAAACTTTAGATACAAATTATAATTCTGTTATTTAATAGTGTTTTAAAATCTTATTTCTAACTCCTCATCTATTTGCGGATTTTTAGTTTGTATTGATAATCTAGCTAGTATAGGATTGATCCTATTATCTGTATAGAGTTTTAAAATCCTACGTATTTATTGTTAAAATATAAAATACTAAGTAAAAAAATCCCTTGTTTTTCTACTTAGTATTTTATGTTTTATTCATCAACAAACCTATATCCAACTCCAACCTCTGTAATTATAAATCTTGGCTTTGATGTGTCATTTTCAATTTTACGTCGTATATTAGCCATAAATACTCTTAAAGATTGAGAATCTTCAACATTACTATATCCCCACACTTGCTTATTTATAAAACTATGAGTAAGAACCTTCCCTGAATGTTCAATTAATAATAAAAGCAACTTATACTCAATAGGAGTTAAGTGAACTTCCTTTTCATCCACAAATATCTTTCTCTTTTCAAAGTCTATAAGAAGTCTATCTAGCTTAAATATCTTGCTTTTTAAAACCTTAGGTTGTCTTTTTCTAAGAGCAACTCTTATTCTTGCAAAAAGTTCTCCGATATGAAAAGGTTTTGTTATATAATCATCAGCACCCTTATCAAGTGCCTCTACTTTCTCCTTTTCCTGCCCCCTTGCTGATATCACTATAATGGGTATATCAGATGATTGTCTAATTTGTTCTAGTACCTCAAGTCCATCAATATCTGGTAACCCTAGGTCCAGTAAAATAAGGTCTGGATTATTGCATAAAAATAATGATAACCCTTCTAAGCCTGTGGCTGAAGTTATAAAATTATACCCATTGGTTTTCAATGATATTGATAATAAATTAAGTATGTTCTTGTCATCTTCTATTACTAGTACCTTAATATCTTCATGCATTTATATACTCATCTCCTTTTAATGGCAATGTAAATCTAAATGTAGCCCCACATTTTTCATTATTATAAGCTGTTATTGTACCATTATGTGCTTCTATTATGGATTTACAAATACTTAATCCTAACCCTATGCCTCTAAAAGCATCTCCACTACTAGTCCCATTACCAACAAAACTTTCAAAAACCTTATCAATAAGCTCTTCTTTAATTCCTCCACCATTATCTGAAACCTCAAATACTACAAAATCACCCTCCCTATAAACATTTAATAGAATATCTGAATCACTATTAGTATGTTTAATAGCATTATCTAAAAGATTAATAATAACTTGTATAATAAGCTTTCCATCCATGGGTACTAATATAATATCATCTGGCATTTTTATATTAATCTTATGATCTTTTTGTATTCTAACTACACGTCTATATGCCTCAGTAACAATATCATCAACTACTTCTTTTTCTTCTTTTATTATAAGTTTGCCATCTTGTATTCTAGTCATGTTAAGTAAATTATCTACTAATTTATTAAGCCACACAGCATCATTGGATATATTTTCTAAAAGATTCATAATTGTCGCTCTATCAATACCATCATAACTTTCTATTATAAAACTACTAGCACCAGCTATACTAGTAAGGGGTGTTCTTAAATCATGGGATATAGAGCGTAAAAGATTACTTCTAAGTTTCTCTTTTTCTATTTCTATTCTGTTCTGTTCTTGTTGTAAATATAAGAATTCCCTCTCTACAGCCAATGCCATTTGAGATATGGCCGTTTTTATAAATATACTTTTTTCCGTGGATATGTCCTCATTATTACCATCTATACATATAACGCCCAAAACCTTATTATTACTATTTATAGGCATATAGCTCCATTTAGAATTAGGATAATATATAGTGCCCGCTCCACAGGGTACCTTCTTATCAAAACAACATTTAACAATTGTGTCATTTTCAATTATAGATTTATCAATATAATGTTCTTTTATATAATAGGGTTTTGGTACATTTTTACTATTACTAGTTAAATATATAATACTTTTGTTTTTTTGAACTGAATATATGCTTTTTATAGTATGATAAGCTATGTTTTCTACTCCTGAAATATTTAAATAGCTTCTACTTAGTTCATACATATTTTTACTTTGATTCTCATTTTCCTTGGCTATCTTTGCCTGTCTTTGAAGTTTGGATGATAATATACTAGTTATACCTGCAACAGTTAAAAACATAACAAAAGTTACAATATAATTAGAATCATCCACCATAAATGTGAGTTTAGGGTAGGTAAAGAAAAAATTAAATACAAAAATGCATATTATCGAAGATATAATTACCCAAATATACTTTTTAGTTTGAATAATAACTAAAATAACTCCTATAATATACATCATAACTATGTTTTCTTCTCTTATTCCAAATTTATTAAACACCAGTGATATAGCTGTGCAGAGAAAAATAATTACTATTACATTTATTAAATTAAAGAGCGTTTTTTTATTAAATAATTTGTTTTCCCCTAACATATTCTTCTTCTCCTTAATATTTTTAATCTAAATACATATCTAAAATCCTATATCAATAATATAAATTTAAAGAGGCAATGTAAAGTTAAATATCATACCTCTACCCTTTTTATTTATGGATGTCATATCTCCACCATGAGCTTTAATTATTGACATACATACGGAAATACCTATACCTATTTCACTACTGCTTTTATTCATAGATTTATTTTTAACCTTATACTCATGAAATATATGCATGTCCTCTTCAATGTCATCTTTGTGTCTATCTGAAATATCAAAAACAATATTATTCTTTTCTAAATATACATTTATATCTACTATAGCACTATTATCGGAGTTTCTTATTATATTTTCAACTACATTTATAATTACCTGTTCAATAAGTATTGCATCCATAGGTACTACTAATGATTCATTTGCTATATTAATATTTATTTTACTATAACTATATATTTTTTTTATTTTCTTAATACTTTCATTTACAATTATCTCTACTGACTCCGGTATTTTTATTACCTTCATCACTCCATTGTTAATATCTGTAACAGCAAGGAGATTCTCTAACATTCTTATAACCCACTGTGAGCTTTCCTTTATATCCTTAAGTAGCTTATCATGAGTAGCCTTTTCTAATAAATCACCTTTTTCTATAATATTAGCACTTTTATTTAGAATTTCCATAAGAGGACTTTGAATATCTTGAGATATTATCCTTAATAAATTATTTCTCATCTTTTCTTTTTCTGCCTCAATGCTTACTTTTCTTTGATTATCTGAAAAATGTTGCCGTTCTAATGCCATTGCTACCTGTGAAGTAATCATTCTTATGAAAATCCTATTTTCCTGATTTAAAAAAGTTCTGTCAATACAAGATACTCCAAGAACCCCTAGTACCTTTCTTTGTGAGATAATAGGTATATAAAATGCATCTGCTCCCATTAATGTATTAGTACCTGCACCTGCTACCTTTTTATTAGCGAAAACCCAACTAGCAACTGCTTTTTCATCCTTTGATACTAAAAACGCTGAATTCCTATCATCCTTTACAGTCATAATTACACCTGAAGTTCCCTTTGAAGGGTCTTCACTATAAAAGATAACTGATCTGTTAAAGGACTTTACTATATATTCATTAGTAAAATCTATAATATTACTAAGACCTCTTGTACTCAAAAGGTTTTTATTTATTTCATATAATATCTGAGTTCGTTGCTCCCTTAAAGCTGATAATTTTCCTTGTACCTTAGCCCTAACAGTTAAAGTACTTGTTATTAAGGCTATAAACAACATCACAATGTAGGAAAATATAAAACTTAGTGATGGATAGGTAAAGAAATAACTAAATCCAACTATACCTATTATTGATGAAACTATACCATACAAATATCCAGATGTTATCCTAGAAACTATAACTACAGATAAAATATATGTCATAGCTATATTTTGGCTTCCCAACTGCATATTAGCTATTAGTAGAGAAAATAAAGATGCACTTCCTAATGTCACTAACATCTTTATAGTGTCTATCTTAGAAATTTCAAATTTGTTTACGAAATCAAAATTTTTATTGAACTTATATTTTTTACCTACCTTATTGCCTGGTATAATATGAACCTCAATATCTCCAAGCATGCTTATTATTCTATCCTCAAAGCTATCTTTAAATAATTCTTTTAGCCTTCTCTTTTTCCTGCTTTTACCTATAACTATATTGGTTATGCCTGATATATAAGCATACTCAGATGCAACTATTGCAATATCATCTCCATATAAGGTTACCACTTCCCCTCCCAATTGTTCAGCAAGCATCATACTCTCTCTTATCATCTTATTGTCACTATTAACTTCCTTAGAGGTTTCCACATAGACAGCTGTCCAATGTGCTCTAAATGCCTCCGACATTCTTGCTGTAACCCTTACATTTTTAGATGATGAGGGTGTATTCCCAATAAGTACCATGAATTTTGTGCTAGCACTTCTCTTATGAACACTGCTATTACTTCCATTATCCCTAATAATTCTATCTGCTGTTCTACGCATTGATATTTCCCTAAGCATATCTAAATTATTTCTTATAAAGAAATTGTTCATTGCTATTCCAGCTCTTTCTGGGCTGTATACCTTTCCCTCCTCGAATCGTTTCAACAATTCTATAGGCTCAATATCTATTAACTCAACTTTATCAGCATAATCAAATATATAATCCGGAACTGTCTCTCTGACTACTATCTTAGTTATGCTCTTTATTATGTCATTAAGACTTTCTATATGTTGAACATTAACCGTAGTATACACATCAATGCCTGCATTAATAAGTTCTTCTATATCCTGATATCTTTTTTTGTTTCTAGATCCTTCAACATTAGAATGAGCTAATTCATCTACTAAGATAAGCTGTGGTCTTCTTTCAAGTGCCAATTCTAAATTAAATTCATTAAGCTTAATACTTTTATAGCTAATGCTTTTTAAAGGTAATACAGCTAACCCATGAATTAGCTGCATTGTTTCCGCCCGTGTATGTGGCTCAATATATCCTACTATAACATCAACACCTTGATTTAACTGATCATGTGCATCCTCCAGCATAGAA
This sequence comes from Clostridium sp., assembly GCA_036657335.1. Classification (GTDB taxonomy): domain Bacteria; phylum Bacillota; class Clostridia; order Clostridiales; family Clostridiaceae; genus Clostridium_D. The sequence continues at coordinate 6,238 of JAVXGR010000021.1, forward strand.
TAAGTCTTCCCAACTCCAGCTGCATATCCAAAAAAAATCTTTAACCTACCTCTAGAATCATTTTTTTCATACTTAACCTGCTCTAAAAGTTCATCTGGATCTGGACGTATATCTTCATTTCTCATTACACCTTTACCACCTCACTATTAATCATATTAATCCATCAAGTTCAAGATTTACCATTAATACATTTACCCTATCTTCTCCTAAAACTCCAAAGGTTTTTTTCTTTGTATTATTGAATATTATTTTGCGAACTTCCTCCTCCTTAATACTTCTCTCACGAGCAATTCGCCCTACTTGATACTGTGCAGCATCTACAGATATATGTGGGTCTACTCCACTCCCTGAAACCGTAAGTAGATCCATAGGTATATCTTTATCGTTTTGTGGATCAAGTTCATGCCACCAGTTTATACGTTCTTTTACTAACTTGTCCTGGTCTCCTCCTACAGGGGACAAATTAGTTGGTCCATAGGTTTCCGTCATAGGTCTACCTATAATATATTTAGCCTCTGTAAACTCTTGAGCTATAAATTCCGATCCATAATTAACCACATTTCCATCTTTTAATTTAACCCTTATAATACTTCCATTAGCCTTATCCTTAAAACATAATTGTGCAGCTACAGTTACTATAGCTGGATATATAATTCCACAAATAATTGTCATGACTATAATACATACAAGTGCCGGTCTTATAATTTTACTCTTTTCCTTATTCATACTATTCATACTCCTTATAATGTTATTAACAATGTTATTAACATATCAATTAACTTTATAGCTATAAATGGAGCAACTAATCCACCTAATCCGTATATTAATATATTACGTGATAGTAACTTTCCAGCAGCCATTTCTCTATACTTAACGCCCTTTAAAGATAAGGGTATTAATGCAATTATAATTAAAGCATTATATATAATTGCAGATAGTATAGCAGTAGTTACACTGGTAAGCTTCATAATATTAAGTGCCACAAGCTCTGGAAAAATTCCACAGAACAATACTGGTATTATAGCAAAATATTTTGCTACGTCATTAGCAACACTAAATGTTGTTAATGCACCTCTTGTCATTAATAATTGTTTTCCAATTCTTACAATGTCAATTAACTTGGTAGGACTTGAGTCTAAATCTACCATGTTTCCTGCTTCCTTTGCTGCTTGTGTACCTGAATTCATAGCTACAGCTACATCTGCTTGAGCAAGTGCTGGTGCATCGTTTGTACCATCACCTGTCATAGCTACAAGATGACCCTTTGCTTGATAATCACGTATTAATTTAAGTTTAGCCTCTGGTGTTGCCTCTGCCATAAAATCATCAACACCAGCTTCAGCCGCAATTGCTGCTGCTGTCATTGGATTATCCCCAGTTATCATAATGGTTTTAATACCTATTTTTCTTAAGTCCTCAAATCTTTCCTTAACTCCATTTTTAACTATATCCTTTAAATAAATTACTCCTAGCACTATATTGTTTTTACAAACCACAAGAGGTGTGCCCCCTGAATTTGCAATTCCTTGAACTATCTCATCACATTCCCTTGGATAAACTCCACCCTTTGAGATTACATAACTCTTTATAGCCTCTGAAGCACCTTTGCGAATTTCATTATCCTTATAATTTATACCACTCATTCTGGTCTTTGCTGAAAATTCTACGAATTCAGCATTTATTTTAGAAAGATCACGACCTCTTATATCAAATTTTTCCTTTGCTAATATAACTATGCTTCTTCCCTCAGCAGTTTCATCAGCAATAGAAGATAACTGAGCTGCATCAGCTAATTCTTGTTCTTCAACCTTATCTACTGGAATAAACTCACTAGCTTGTCTGTTACCAAGCGTTATTGTTCCTGTTTTATCAAGTAATAAGATATCTACATCTCCTGCTGCCTCAATAGCCCTTCCACTCATTGCAAGAACATTAGATTGATTTAATCTACTCATCCCTGCAATACCAATGGATGAAAGTAATGCACCTATAGTTGTAGGTGCTAAACATACTAACAAAGCTATTACATTAGTAAGTGATATTGCAGAACCAGATCCAGTTTGTTCACTTACAAATTGTGAAAATGGTAATAATGTAGCTGTAACTACTAAAAATATAATAGTAAGTGTTACAAGTAATATTTGTAGAGCAATCTCATTAGGCGTCTTCTTTCTAGAAGCTCCCTCTACCATTGCTATCATCTTATCTAAAAAGCTCTTACCTGCCTCAGATGTAACCTTTATTATTAACCAATCAGATACAAGAGTTGTCCCACCTGTAACTGCACTTCTATCCCCACCAGACTCCCTGATAACCGGAGCAGATTCTCCTGTTATAGCACTCTCATCTACTGATGCCACACCCTCAATAACCTCTCCATCCATTGGAACTTGCTCTCCAGCTGATACAATAACTATATCACCAGCTTTTAGAGTGTTTGATAATACCTCTGTATATTCAGAATTAATATTTTGAGTTTTAAGTTTTTTTGCCTTAACATCTTTACGTGCACTTCTTAGACTATCCGCCTGAGCACGTCCCCTGCCTTCAGCTATAGCCTCAGCAAAATTTGCAAATAAAACGGTAAACCATAATATTAAGGCAATAGCTAATGTATATCCTGTAGACTCATCCTTTATTCCAAACATACCCAATATATATAGTACTGTTGTAAATATAGCACCTATATATACCACTAGCATTACAGGATTTTTTAACTGTATTCTTGGTGACAACTTAACAAATGATTGTTCCACTGCGTCCCTAAATATAGATTTTTTCAAATTTGATTCCTTCATCTTACTTCACCTCTTCCTAAACAATTTATATTGTTGTAAAAAATTCTGCAATAGGCCCAAGTGCAAGTGCTGGTAGAAAACTTAATGCTCCTATTAAGATTATTACCCCTACCAAAAGTCCTATAAACATTCTATTGCCTGTTTCAAGTGTTCCATCACTTACTGCAACAACCTTTTTCTTAGCTAAATTTCCTGACATATATACCATTGCAATCATAGGTATAAAACGTGCAGTTAACATAATAAATCCTGTGATTAAATTTGTATACACTGTATTAGCATTAAATCCTGCAAATGCACTACCATTATTACCCGCTGTTGATGAATAGGTATATAAAATCTCCGAAAATCCATGTGCACCACTATTAGTAAGCCAAGATTCAACCTGTGGAACCATAGTTGTAACAGCACTACCTAACAACACTAATAATGGAGGTACTAAAATCACCACACAAACCATTTTCATATCAAAAGCCTCTATTTTCTTACCTATATATTCTGGGGTTCTTCCCACCATTAATCCCGCTATAAATACAGTAAGTATTGCAAAAGTAATTAATCCGTATAAACCACAACCCACTCCCCCAAATACAACTTCGCCTAATTGCATTAAAAACATAGTCATCATACCACTAAGTGGAGTAAGGCTATCATGCATAGAATTTACTGATCCACTTGATGCTGCTGTTGTGGCAGTTGCCCAAAGTGATGAGCCACCTATACCATGTCGTAACTCCTTACCCTCCATACTTCCAAATACTCCTGCTCCACTCCATTGTGGTGCTAATGATTGTTCACTGTAGGTTATAACAAGTAACGCTATTGTAAATATTATTAGCATTACTTTAAATAAAGCCCTACCTTGTTTACTATCCTTTACTGCTTTACCAAATGTAAAACAAAGTGCTCCTGGTATAATTAGTATTGATAAAAGTTCTAACATATTACTCAAAGGTGTTGGATTTTCTAGTGGGTAAGCTGAGTTTGCCCCGAAGAATCCTCCCCCATTTGTACCAAGCTGTTTTATTGCAATTTGACTTGCAGCTGGTCCAATTGGAATAACCTGACTTTCAGCACCTTGAAGTGTTATAACTTCTTTGTATCCATGAATACTTTGCACTACTCCCTGTGATACTAATACAATTGAAAGTATTAGTGATAGTGGAATTAATACATATAATATCGTTTTCACTAAGTCACTCCAGAAATTCCCTATGGTCTTACTCTCTGTTCTCATAAAACCTCTTATAATAGCAAACAATACTGAAATTCCAGTTGCCGCTGAAAGAAAGTTTTGAACACCAAGACCTACAGCCTGTGTTAAATAAGATAATGTGCTTTCTCCTGAGTATGCCTGCCAATTAGTATTACTTACAAAACTTGAAGCAGTATTAAAAGCTAAATGCCAACTTGTCCCAGGTAAACCTTCTGGATTTAATGGTAGTATTCCTTGTAGTAAATTTAGCAAAAATACTATTACAAATCCAAATGCACTAAATATTAAAACAGATAGTACATATTTCTTAGCACTCATCTCCTCATCACTGTTTATTCCCATAGCCTTATATATAAATCCTTCTACTGGATAAAATATACAAGATAAAAATACCTTTTCACTCTTCATTACCTTGTAAATATAATGTCCAAGAGGTATAGATAGTCCTATAAATGCTACTATAAAAAATAAATATTGAAATATTATATTATTCATATATTTTCACCTCTAAACAAAACATAAAAAAGATATCCTAACAACACAATAGCTACAAATGCAGCAATTGTTAAAATTATCCCCATAATCAATTCCCCCTTATTAATGTTTTTATCATTTTTATTATATGTTTATTCATATAAAGATGGTGTTAAGAGTATAGGCTTAGTATTAAGATTACGTTCATATGATTTTTAGGCTTATCTAAAAATAAAGAGGTGACTACATAGAGTATCATAATAATTTTATAACCTAGTGAAATTAAAAAAAGATGACTCCTGTTCAATACAGAAATCATCTTTTAAATTAGGCTACTCTTTTTTAACTTTCCTTGACAAAGGGTACATTTTAGTAAGTACTAAATACTTCCTTTATTATAGTCACCTTTTTAAAATATAAGCTTTTATATTTACCCCTGATAAATACTTGAATTTACATCACATTATTTATATATAATAGTTTGTTAATTATAAAAAAATCCACAGTATCTTTCTATAATTGATTTACTTATGCTTTATCAATTTATAGTTTGTTCCACTGTGGATTCTTTCATTAGTTAAATTTAATTATATAATTAAAATTTTAATATGTCTCTACAAATACTTCAAAATATGCCTGAGGATGTTCGCAAGCTGGACATATCATCGGAGCCTCTAAACCTTCTCCTATATATCCACAGTTATTGCATTTCCATAAAACTGATTCACTCTTTTTAAATACTGTCCCATTTTCTATATTAGCTAATAATTTTAAATATCTTCTTTCATGTCTTAATTCAACTTCAGCTATTCTTTCAAATGCCACTGATATATCTAATAATCCTTCTTCCTTTGCTATCTTAGCAAATTCTGGATAGTCATGTAACCATTCTTCCTTTTCTCCATCAGCCGCAGCTTTTAAGTTTTTAGCTGTTTCTTTATGGAACGATACAGGATATGATGCATTAATTTCTATAGCTTCATCTACAAATTCATCCTTTAAAAATTTATAAAACTTCTTAGCATGCTCTTTCTCCTGCTCAGCTGTTTCCATAAATATATTAGATATTTGAACATATCCTTCTTTTTTAGCTATACTTGAATAATAAGTATATCTAGTTCTAGCCTGACACTCTCCTGCAAAGGATTTTAATAAATTTTCAGCAGTTTTTGTTCCCTTTAAAATTGTCATTTTATATCCCCCCATTTAGTTTTTTCTCTTATATCTTAGATAGGTCAGATGATGGTCCAAACATTTCATAATTTATTGAATCTTCTTCTATACCCATAGACTTCAATGTATCATATATCATCTTCATAAATCCTAAAGGACCACAAAAATAAAATTCTCCATTCCTTGGTAAATTGCCTTCAATCCATTCCTTAGTAAATCCACCCTCTATATTATAATCTATTCCTAACTTATCCTCTTTTAAAGGACTTTTATAGAATACTACGGTTTCAATATTTTTATTTTTACTATTTAAATCTTTAAGTTCATTTTTGAAGGTATGAGCACTTGAGTTTGCTACTGCCTGTACGAAAGTAACCTCCCTACCCTCTTCCAATCCCTTATGAAGCATAGACATCACAGGTGTAACTCCTATTCCTCCACTTATTAACACTAAATGTTTAGTACCTTCCTTTAATACAAATTCACCTAAAGGATCAGTTATATTAACAATATCCCCAATATTAACATTTTCATGTAAATGTCTAGATATAAGTCCCTTTTCTTCTCTCTTTACACTAATTCTATAAAAGTCTTCACCAGGTTTCATAGATAAACTATATTGCCTTACTTCATCAGAGTTTTCTCCCTGAGAAATAGGTTTTATAGATATGAATTGACCCGCCTTATGCACATTTAACTTAGATTCATTTATAGGTTTTAAATAAAATGACGTTACTACTTCGTTTTCTTTTATTTTATCATAAATCTTAACTTTTCTATAACCAAAAAATCCCTCTTTATTGCTTTTATTTTCTTTATTTCTTTGTGTTTCATCATTATCCGTAACATTATTAAGTTCTTTATCCATTTCTTTGAATTTATCTGGACCCACTTTACATATAGGACATATATCTGGTGGATTATCGCCTTGATGAATATATCCACAAACTGTACAAATAAACTTTTTCATAGCTCCGATACCTCCTGAATTTAACCATATAATTTCTATTCTACTTCTATTCCTATTTATATTTCTTAAACTATACCCACTTTAGTATATCTTGAAGTTCAAAGAATGTACTTCAAAGATTATATTGTTTATTATGTTACTGATTTACTTATATTATATATTTTCCAATAAGAATAATCAATAGTAATTATTAATAAATATTGGATATTTAAATTTTTATTATATTCTTTAAATATTTCTAAGTTATATATAGTTTTACATATATAACTTGGATTTTATCTCAGTTTGCTTAATCTATTTCAAAAGTAATGACACTCTTTTTAATATTATTTATTCGTATTTTTATATCTTCATCATCGTTTCCTAAAACATATTTAAACTTAACTGATGATTTGCCTTTATCCGTAGTAAATTCATCCAAATTTAATAAAATGTCTCTACTAAGTAGACCCTTGTCTCTAATAAATTTTTCTGCTATAGTAATTACTTCTTCCTTATTAGCATTAGTACTCTCTGCACCCTCAGTACCATCCCCATTTAATGATAAATCCATATATTCAACAACCTTATTTAAGGTATCATACTTCATTATAACCTCTACAACCTCTACTGAATTATCCTTGGCAGTAGCTCTAACGTAGACTTCATTTAAATTTTTAAAATTATCTATTACTCTAAATTTATTATCTTCAAATTCTTCCCCCATAGAGTAATCCATAGATTTTTCATCAATATTAATATCAAAATATTCCTTTGTGCTGTTTATTAAAATTAGCTTTAGTTCTTCTTTTACGTTATTTTGACTTTTAATATTATCTTTAACTTCACCTTTCTCTTCTACCATACTATTCTCTTTAACCTCAACCTTATCTTTTACTAGAACATTAGAATTATTATCCGGTACAATTTTATTCTTATTACAAGCCATTAGTCCCGTACTTAAAACAATTGTTAAACTAGTTATTAATAAGGTTTTTCCCATATTCATATTATTTCCTCCTTTGTATAATAAGTTATATTCAAATTTTCTTCATAATTCTTATTATTCCCTATTTAATAATTAGAATTCCTTACTCTATATTAATAATAAAGAGAGGTTATCCGTGTGGACAACCTCTCTTAGATAATTAACTTTTTCTTAATTCTTAAAATAAACTTATTTTTAAAGGTTAAAACTAACCTCCTTTTAAATTTTAATATTAGACTCTTTTTTATCAAATATCATTGTAACCTTGAATAAATCTCCATCAATATCTATATTAAACTTACCACCTTGTAGTTCTACAAAGCTCTTAGCTATTGCAAGTCCAAGTCCTGACCCATCTGTATTGCGAGCTTTATCGCCTCTTACAAACCTTTCTACTATATCATTTACATTAAAGGATATTTCTTCTTCAGTCATATTCTTCAATATTATATCTACTGTTTTCCCTCTATCAATAATATCAATATATACTCTAGTTCTTTTCATTGCATACTTAGTTATATTTAGTATAAGATTTTCAAATACCCTAAATATACGTTGGCTATCTAATTCTACTACAACCTTATCCTTAGGAAAATTCTTCTTAAAATCTAAACCTGACTTATCTATTTTATCATCAAGCTCCAATAATGTTTGTTTCATTAATGATACTATATCTACATCCATTATATTTAGATTTATATTTCCGCTAGTAGCCTTACTCATCTCAAATAAATCTTCTATTAATTCCTGTAGTCTTTGAGATTTTCTGTCTAATATATCTAAATATAATTTTCTTTTTTCTTCTGGAAAATTATCATTTTTTAATAAATCCACATAAGTTATAATTGATGTCAAAGGAGTTTTTAAGTCATGCGAAACATTAGATATAAGTTCTGTTTTCATGCTTTGACTTTTCACTTCTTCCGCTATAGCCTTCTTAAATCCACTTTGTATTCTTTGTATTTGTTCTTTAAACTCTTCAAATATTCCTAAGTCCTCATTTATTGATACATCCAAATTACCCGCTGCAATTTTATTTGTAGCCTTAAGTAATATATTATATTTATAACTCAAATCATTAGAATATTTTTTTACTTTTGAAAATAGTAATATAGTATATATAATGGCAAGTATTATTCCAAAGATCCATGTACTACACATTATTATTAATATTATTAGATTTATTACTAAAACACTTGCTATTTTCTTTGTATTTTTATCTCTTAAATCTACATTGAGTAGATTTTTTATTTTATTTATTATGACTTTAAGAATTTTATAAGTCATACATTTTTCATTAATATAATTCATAATACCCATGTTTAATATATGTTTTACTAAAGTAATACCAATAAAAATAGATAAAAAACATACGAACCAATAAATAGTATTTAATACATAAATAACATCAGTGGATATATTCATTCCATATATATCTATACCAAAGAACCAGTCTAATTTTCCCACTATGCTTTGGGGAATTATATAAATAGAGCTAATCATTATAAATACAAATCCTAAATAAACTAAAAGCATATTTATTTCAAAAGGTAATTGCGATATTTTATTAAATCCAACTAAGTTTTTTGACTTTGTATAAGGTATAACCAGTGAAATAACTACTATTAATAGTATAGCTAAGTAAATAAAAACCTTACTGGCTATATTATATAAATCAGACTCTTTCATATCAAAATAAGAAGATATCGTATCCTTGTATTGTAACTCTTTTGGTACTGCATATATAATCCTCATATTTTTAATTGGTTCTGACTTTAGATATTCACTATACTCACTTCTAATCATATTACTAGACTTCATCCCTGAAAGATCATATATTAAATTCTCTTTATCTGCACCATGAATACTCGTAATATCCATTTTCCCTTTTGTATCATAGTCTATAACAACATAAAAACTATATATTTTTTCAAATAACTCTATATCATCATTGCTAATCTCTTCACTACCTAAAACCTCTATTTTGTTTTCGCTCCTAAAATCTAGTGTACCTGTCTCTTTTTCTATTGCATAATATTCTAAATTTCTTAGTGAATTATCTAATTTTCTTTCTTCATTATATACGTCCTCATTAAATCTTTTTATTTTATTACTAATATACTCGTAATTATTACTGTTCTCATTCCATATATTCTCTGTATTTAAAAACAAATCTGATGGTTTTAATTCATCATCTGAACCTTCTTTCTTTATATTATAATACAGTGAATTATTAGCATTGTATAAATTTTTAACAAATCTACTATCCTCAAAAATATTATACTCATATTTCTTTGCATTTTCCTCTATATTATCGTAAGTACAGCACATTCCCACAGATACTGCAATCAAAATCAAGAAAATCATTACACTTACTATAATTTTTTTACTATTGTTTTTCAATTTTATAACCAACTCCCCACACTACTTTTAAATATCTTGGATTCTTAGGATTTATCTCTATTTTTTCTCTTATATTTCTTACATGGACCATTATTGTATCTGTATTTATAGCTTGTTCATTCCATACTCTCTCATATATTTCTTCTGTGGAAAAAACTCTCCCTGGATTCTTCATGAGCAAAGTTAATATCCTAAATTCTATAGGCGTAGTTTTTATTAGACCTCCATCCACTATCACTTCCTTTGTATCTATATTTAACTCCAATCCCCCTATTATAAAAGCATTAGAGACTTCTTCTTTATTAATCATTTTTAAATATTTACTATACCTCCTTAATTGAGAATTTACTCTTGCCAAAAGCTCTAATGGTCTGAAAGGCTTGCTAACATAATCATCCGCCCCTATATTCAATCCCATTATTTTATCTACTTCTTCTGACTTTGCAGATAGTATTATAACTGGAAAGTCATAATCTTCTCTAAGCTTCATTGTAAATGCTATACCATCCATATTAGGCATCATTACATCTACTATAGCTAGATGTATACTCTCTTTTGCTAATATATCTAAACCTTCTAGTCCATCACCCCCTAAAAACACATTATATCCCTGATTAATTAAATAAGCCTCTATTCCAGTGGCGATTTCTCTATCATCCTCTACAACTAAAATATTATACGATTCCATTTTTTCACCCACTTCTATAATATTAAACCATCTGTTTTTTACAATTTATATACTATATTAATTATACAATATAACAGGATTATTTTATTTGTATCCCTATAATCTTATTTTATCTCTTCTCTTATGATAATCTGAAATTTTAAATATAAACTATATAAAAAACTAAAGAATTTCTTAATATTACTGCCTTTTCCATTCTATTTTTATATATTTATATATTTATATGAACTTTAGTTATCCATAAGAAGATAACCTCTAATTTATTCTCATCAGAAATCATAAGTGAAATTCCTACTTAAAATAACTTTAGTATATACTACAAGTTTATTATTAATTTTATTTTGTCATATATTATTATTAACTTTAATAAACTTAATAATAAACACTTTGTATCCATAAAAGGAGATTTAAAATATGAAGGCTACTTGGAATTACATTAGAGCAATTTATAGTTGGATGAATAAACATTAATATTGTACACTATCCCTTTAGAGATATAACCTTATTAAATACTAGTAAAATTATGTTGGATACGTGTTTTATATTAACGCTTTTATATGACAAAGATCCTAAAAACAAAGAATGCATTGAAGTACTATCAAGACTTATTATCTCTGGTTCTCAGCTATATATAACTGATATTACCTCTGCGGAAATTCTAAATCAAATACCAAAAAAGCTTTTTCAAAATGATATTAGATATAAAATAGATAAAGTGGACCCCTTAAACTCAGAATGTAATATTGATATAATTTTAAACAGCTTTAACAAGCATGATAGAAAACTTATAAAAGAAAAGCGACTTGAAAAATTCAATCAAATTCCATTTAATAAATATTTTCACAATCTCTCTAAGAACCCTTGGAAAAAAGACTTGTTAAAGGTGTATTATGTAAAAGCTGTAGAAATGCATACTCAGATGGAGCGTTTATTAAAGTTTAAAAACATCCCCATAGATAGTAAATGTATCAATCTTGCAAAGGAATTAATGAAAAACTATATTCTGCCAGTAAATGACTCTTATCATATAGCCTGTGCAGAATTTAACGGAATACATTATTTTATTACTTTAGACTCTGACTTTGAAGAAATAAGAAATACCAAGGTAGTAATATTAAAAATTTAAGTATATAAAGATGATTTTTAAGACATCATTTTTATATACTTATTTTTTTATTATAAATAACAAATTATTTTTTTATTGTAACATGGCTGTCACAAAGATACTTTACTATATACTTATACTTAATAAATAAATTAAATTATTTCTATAAAATAAAATTATAATTAATTTGGAGGTAACATTTATGACAAATAAAGATAATAACTTTAATAATGATGATGAAAATATTTCATCATCTAATAATAATATAACTAACAGTAGCGACTTAAATAAAGAAAGTATAAATAACACTACAGAGTTAAATACGGAGGAGTTAACTAATACTACAATCTTAGATAATGATATTTTAATAAATAGTAATTCTGTTGCAGGTGAATCTACTAAAGATTCACCTAAAGAACCGATTAAAGAATTTAATGATTATAAAGAAAGCGTTACTAATACTGTTGAGACTAATAAAAAAGCTAAAAAAGAAAAGCATAATAGTGGAATGAGAGGAAAACTTCTAAGTTATATCTTAGTAGGGATACTATGTTCTTCTATTAGTGCTGGTATAGTATCTGTTTTATCTATGAATGTAATGAACAAAAAAATAGATGAGATTAAAACTACAAATAAAAACAATGCTTTTTCATCTACAGAATTTAATACTAGTGGCAATCTGGGGTTAAGTGTACCTGATATAGCTAAGAAAGTTGGTCCATCTGTAGTTGGTATCTCCGTAAAATCTGTTCAAAGCTATGGCAACTCTCCTTTTGTTCAAGAGGTTGAAGGCATAGGTTCTGGAGTTATTATTAACGAAGAAGGTTATATACTAACAAACAATCATGTAGTGCAAAATGCAAAAACTATAAATGTAATACTAAATAATGGCAAAGAAGTAGAGGCAAAGGTTATAAACACTGATCCTTCCTATGATTTAGCTATTGTAAAAATTACTGAGGATATAAAGATGCCTGGTGTAGCTGAATTTGGAGATTCAGAAAACTTAAGTGTTGGTGAATCTGTTGTAGCTATAGGTAATCCACTAGGCAAAGAACTTTCAGGTTCTGTAACTACTGGAGTTGTAAGCGCTATAAATAGAAATATTGATGAAAACAACCCGGACTTAAAATTAATACAAACTGATGCTGCTATTAGTCCTGGTAACAGTGGTGGACCACTATTAAATAGTAATGGTCAACTTATTGGTATTAACACTCAAAAAAGAGTTGGTCAAGGTGTAGAGGGTCTAGGATTTGCTATTCCTATACACCAGATACAACCTAAAATAGAGAATTTAATGAAACCTAAAATTATGCTTGGCATAACAATACGACCAATAACTGAAGAAGATTCAAAACGCTATGAACTACCTATTGGATTATTTATAAATGACATTGCTCCATTTAGTTCTGCTGAAAAAGCTGGTATAAAAATCGGAGATATCATACTAGCATTTAATGGTGAAAAAGTTAAAACTAATGATGAATTAACTGTCTTGAAAGAAAAATGTAAAGACGGAGATCAAATTCCTGTGGAAATTGATAGAAATGGTGAAAAATTAAAGCTAACCCTAACACTAGAAACTGGTTATTAATCCACTTATAACCTGGTTGTTATCCCCTATTAATAACCAGGTTATAATAACTTAATTTTCCTACAAACTATTTTCTACACTATTTAAAATTAAATCATGTTTTAATTATACAACATAACATAAAAATGCATCCTTAATTAAGGATGCATTTTATATATTATAGTTTTCTATTTTTCTGTATATACTTCAACTATTTTAAGTATAACTTCTACAGCCTTTTCCATAGCGTAAGTTGGAATATATTCATACCTTCCATGGAAATTATGTCCGCCTGTAAATAAGTTTGGTGTTGGTAGTCCCATAAATGACAGTCTAGCCCCATCGGTTCCACCTCTAATTGGTCTAACCTTTGCACTTACATTTGCTAATTCCATAGCTTTTGTTGCTGCTTCTATAATATGACTTATTGGTTCAACCATTTCTCTCATATTTTGATATTGATCTTTTAACTCAATTTCGAAGGTTTCCTCGCCATATTTTTCATTAAATTTCTTTACTAAATCTAATATAAATTCTTTTCTTGCCTTAAAGCCATCTTTGAAAAAGTCTCTAATTATAAACTGCATAACTGTTTCTTCAACATTTCCTTCAATTGTATCTAATAAATAAAAACCTTCATATCCTTCTGTAGTTTCTGGTCTTTCATTAGCTGGAATCATTGATACAAACTCCTGTGCTAATAACTGTGAATTAATCATTTTATTTTTAGCAGTACCTGGATGAACATTTCTTCCATGTATTACCAGTTTAAAAGCTGCAGCATTAAAGTTTTCATACTCAAACTCACCAATTTCTCCACCGTCAACTGTGTAAGCAAAATCTGCTGCAAATTTTTCTACATCAAAATGATCTGCACCCTCACCTATTTCCTCATCTGGTGTAAATGCAATTTTTATTGTACCATGTTTAACTTCTGGATGATTAACCAAATATTCCATAGCAGTAATAATTTCTGCTATTCCAGCTTTATCGTCTGCACCAAGAACTGTAGTACCATCAGTTGTAATTAGTGTTTTACCGATATATTCTGTGAGTTCTGGAAAATCCTTAACTTTTAATATTATATTTTTTTCTTTATTAAGTATGATATCTTTTCCATCGTAATTAGTAACTATTTGAGGATTTACATTTTCTCCAGTCATTTCAGGTGTTGTGTCCATGTGTGCAATAAAGCCTATTGTTGGAATATTTTTTTCTGTATTAGCTGGTAGCTCTGCCATAACATAAGCCATATCATTAACAGATACATTCTTTAACCCAATTTCATTAAGCTCTATTTCTAATTGTCTTGCTAAGTTAAACTGCTTATTTGTACTCGGTGTAACACCTGTACTTGGATCTGATTTAGTATCATAAGTTACATATTTAAGAAATTTTTCTATTACACTACTCATTTTATACACTCCTCTATTAAAATTTTATATGACCTTTATAAAAAGCTCACTATACCTTTACTATAATTTTACATCTAATATATGATTTTTGCAAACACAAAAAATGTATGCTTATATATAATAGTTCAGCCTTTCTTAATTTATAACAAATATTAAAATAAAATTTTATAAAATAACTTTTCTGTATATTCTTTTTATTTCAAGCCATACTAATTCAGAAGTACATTATTGACCTACTTAAACTAATTATTAGTATATCATTATTAAATTATTGGAGGTGTATTATTATGGCTAAAAATTCAAGTATTAAATGTTCAGTTGACCAATGTAAAAACCATGATTGTTCTGAAAACTATTGCACATTATCTGTAGTAGAAATAGGTACCCATGAAGCAAATCCTAAGATGACTGAATGTACAGATTGTAAATCATTCCAGTTAAAATAAAAAGCCTAGAGTAATTACTTATGATTACCTAATTATTTAGAACATATACCCTATGGATTAGACTATAAAAAAGTCTAATCTATAGGGTATATTTCTTTATTTAAAGTAAATGTATTTATATCGGTGATTATATTCTATTCATACTAATTTAAAAAGTTATTTACCAACCTTCCAATACTCTCTACATTTTTTATATTATTACTACCATTTTCAAAAATATGTTTTTTACTATTTTATAAGCTATAGCCTTTATCAATAGTTATCATTATGTTCATGAGTAATAAGTATTGGAGTTTTCTTCTGTGTAGTATTAAAATAGTTTTAAGATATGCCTTAATTAATTATTTTAGGAGGACTTCAAATTGAATATGGCATCTTTAAATACTTTATCTGTAGAGGACCAAGAAATACTTATAAGATCCCAACTCGGAGAAGATAAGTGCAAACTATTGGATAAATACAATCTTAGATTAAACTCAAGATTATACTTTGAACGAATACAAGAAAAGTATCCAACTCAAGAATATTTTAGTTATAAACTTGCTCTTAAGAGCTCCGTTATAGGTATTATTTTTCATATTAATAGATTATGTTTTGCAAAGACAAAATATTTTGAAAACAATATAGATTACTTTTCCCCTTGTATTCATACCTACAAAGATGGGTTTATAGAAACTGATATATGGAACATGGAATATTTGAAACAAAAAAATACTGGAATTATAATAGACTTAAGAGAATTATCAAAAATTAAATGGCTTAGGGATTTTAAAAGTTTATGTTTTTATCTAGAAAGTGAGCAAGAGAAATGTGCTGGGAAAATATGCTCTAATAATTCTAATTTAGTGCTTGGTGCTTAATTATCTTACTTCCAATCTATACTTTCTAATAAAAGCAGGTTATATTTTTATAAGTATAACCTGCTTGATTTAAATAAAACCTTATTTAAATGTTCTTTCTAAAATACTCACAGAATGGAGGCATATTACATTGCTCACATTGAGGCTTTCTTGCCTTACATAGCTTTCTACCATGCCATATTATATAATGATGCATATCGCTCCATTTTGATTTAGGTATGTTCTTCATAAGTTGTTCTTCAACCTTGGTTACATTATCACCCTTTGCTAATCCTATACGTTGTGAAACTCTAAATACATGAGTATCCACTGCTATAGCAGGAACTCCAAATACATTTGAAAGTACCACATTGGCAGTCTTTCTACCCACTCCTGGAAGTTCAATAAGTTCCTCCATAGTTCTTGGTACAACTCCATTATACTTCTCTAATAATATTTTAGAAGTAGCTAATATGTTCTTTCCCTTAGTTTTATAAAACCCACAGGATCTTATCTTTTCTCCAACTTCTTCTGCTGTCAATGTAGCCATTGCTTCTGCTGAATTATATTCTTTATATAATTCCTTAGTAACAATATTTACTCTTTCATCTGTGCATTGGGCTGATAATATAGTTGATATTAACAATTCATATGGATTCTCAAAATTCAACCCACACTCTGCACCTCTATAAGTATTCTCTAATATATTTAAAGCTTCTGCCATCTCTTTCTTTTTTAGCATATGTATCACCTACCTCAATATAATTTATTACTCAATTATTTTTAAGAAGCCTAACTATTTTATAAATCTGGGCGTAAAACCACTATCCTTTTAAGGTAGCGGATGTAAGCCCTAACCTTGGTTTTGTATAT